>JBHARQ010000176.1:0-3812 GCA_041831015.1 Simonsiella sp.
AACGTCATCGCCACCATCAACACCATCAACTGCCACGTTTTTAAACTAAACACCCCCCGAACCAACAACACCAAACGCAACAACAAAAACAGCGCAAACACCCCCACCACCCCCACAGGCAGTTGCGTCAATAAAGGCAACGACACCGCCGTCAAAGCAGCCATCGTCAGCAACATCGCCTTCAAATCAGGCGTCGAATTCAAATAAGAAGGATTTTTAAGTAATAACATCATATAAAATTAAAAGATAAGCATTGAAAAGGGGAACGTGGCGTCTTGCCGCCACACCCACGCTTTAGAAAGTGGCAGCCGAACGATGGCACTTCATCATCAACATTTCAGGCAGCCTTTTGGTACACGGTAAAAAGTGGAGCGGCGACGGCTCGTCGCCAACTATTTGAATTTCATAAAAATAAAATATTTTGTTCATTTAAAATATGGCGACGAGCCGTCGCCGCTCCACTTTTTGTCGTGTACTGAAAAACAGCCTAAAACCCAAACGCCCGATTATAACATTGTTTCCATACCACCTTTTTATTCACCAAAAACAATAGACTGCCCCCAAATCTGCACATTTCAACCAACGAACCCACCAAATTTAACATTTCTGTTCACACAAACCCAATTTTGACAAAATTTAACACCTATTTTATTATCCAAATTTTCAGGCAGCCTGAAATCATAAGTCATCCCATTCAGGCTTATCAGAATAACAATTTAACAAAGGAATTTCCTATGGAACCCATTGCACTCAATGGCTATTACACACTGATTGCAGCCACAATCGTGTTGTTAATTGGTCGCATTTTGGTTAAAAAAATCAAATTTTTCCAAAATTTTAATATCCCCGAACCTGTTGCAGGTGGTTTGCTGGCAGCGTTTTTGATTACACTCTTGTATTCATTTACAGGGATGACCTTTACCTTTGAAAAACCACTGCAAGACGCATTTATGCTCATTTTCTTCTCATCTATTGGTTTATCGGCGGATTTTTCCCGTTTGAAACAAGGTGGGATGCCATTAGTGATTTTTTTAATCATTGTGAGCATATTTATCGTGATTCAAAACTTGGTGGGCGTGGGCATGGCTGTTGCACTTGACCAACACCCATTAATCGGCTTAATCACAGGTTCCATCACCTTGACAGGCGGACACGGTACAGGCGCAGCATACGGCAAAATCTTGACCGAACGCTACGGCATTCAAAGCGCAGTGGATATGGCAATGGTATCCGCAACCTTCGGCTTGGTGGCAGGTGGTTTGATTGGTGGCCCTGTAGCGCGTCGTTTGGTTAATAAAATGGGTCGCGCCCCTGTGCAAGTGAATGAAACCGCAGAAGTGGACAAATCAGGTCAATACGATGACCACACCTTTGAAAGTGCCAAACATCAACGTTTGATTACTGCCAATTCAGCGATTGAAACCATGGCATTGTTTGCCGCTTGTTTGGCGTTTTCATCTATTATGGTCAAAACCTTCCCAGATTTTAAATTGCCACAATTTGTATGGGCATTGGGTTTTGGCGTGTTGTTGCGTAATATTTTGACGACAGCATTCAAATTTGACATGTTTGACCGCGCGATTGACGTGTTTGGTAATGCGTCTTTGAGCCTATTCTTGGCGATGGCGTTGATGAGCATGAAATTATGGCAATTAGCCGACATGGCAGGCCCGATGATGATGATTTTGGCAGTACAAACCGTTGTCATGATTTTCTACGGCTATTTTGTAACCGCACGTTTTATGGGTAATGACTACGACGCCGCCGTATTGGCAGCAGGACATTGCGGCTTTGGTTTGGGTGCCACACCGACCGCCGTTGCCAATATGCAATCCATTACCAACACATTTGGCCCATCACACAAAGCCTTTTTGATTGTGCCATTGGTTGGTGCATTCTTTATTGATTTGGTGAATATGGCGATTCTTGACCGCATGATGGCGTGGTTTGGCTAATCTCATTTGGCTTTAAATTGAAATATGAATTTCAGGCAGTTTGAATGTTTTCAGGCTGCCTGAAATTTTTTTTGTACAAATTTCCCGACAAACAGCCATCTAAATATAGCTTATTATGTGAAAAAATCCACCAGTCGCATCATTTTTTGCTATGATACTCCCATTCATTTCACATTTATTTTAGGATGATTTCATGAATAAAAAATACCTTGCTTTAAGCGTAATGAGCTTATTCATTGCCACCGCCTGTTCACAAAAAGAAGAACAAAAAACCGAGAAAAAAACAACGGCTGCTGCCGTGTCCACTTGTCGTCATGCGTCTGTACCAGCACAATTGCATGACGATTTGCAGGCAGCCATCATTGCTGAAACACAAAATTACATCAAAAGCGACAGCCACCAATTTATCGACATCGATAAAATGACTGCTGCTGCCTCACAATTAAAAGTAACCATCAACGGCATTCAAGACAAAGACAACCAATGTCGCGGCAAACTCAGCATCGTCATTCCACAAAACGTACAAAAAGTTGCCAGCACCTACGCACCATTAGTCGGTATTACCCAATACGACACCATTATTGAAGAACGTATGGGCAGTGCCAATTTCCAATTCAATGGCAGCACCCTCACCTTGCCCATCAACTTTACCGTTAATGGCGAACCCATTAGCATCACTCAAACCGATGATACCTTCAAAACAGCAACTACTGCATTAACAGCTGCCTTGTTGCCCTACGCGGTAAAAGACAATATCAATGTAGCAGGCAGAATGATGACACGCGAAATGGGATTGCAAGCCGTACAAATGAACGGCGGCAAATTACCTGCTGCACCAGCCCCAAAAGCGAACAACAGTCAACCAGAAACACCAGCAGCAACCACCCCAAGCAACAACACCCAAGCAACCAACAATAATACTGAAACCGACACTCCACGCGCTGCTGCAACTCCCAAACCCAAACCCGTTGTAACCGCGCCACCGAAACCTGTTGAAACACCCGAACAAAAAGCCTTGCGTGAAGCACGCGCTGCAGAACGTGCCGCCAAAATTGCCGAAGCCAAAGCCGCAGAACGCGCCGCCAAAGCCAAAGCCGCACGCGAAGCCGCCGAAGCTGCCAAATTAAAAGCAGCAGAAGCCAAAGCCAAAGCAGAAGCTGCCGCTACAGCCAAAGCCAACACCGCAAAACCAGCCGATGATGCAACATCATCATTAACTCCAAGCAAAAATACTGCTAATGAAACCAAAACGGTTGAAGCACCCAAACCACGCGTGAGTGATGATGAACTAGACAACGTTCGCAAAGCCCATAGCCAAGCTGACCAAGAAATCAAATCTTCTTGGAAAAAAATCACACCTGAAATTCAAAAAGAATTGGTGGAAGAACAAAAATCATGGGAAAAACAACGCAATCAACGTTGTCGCCAAGCCGCAGCAGCAGGTGCGGATGAATCTGAAGCCAATAAATTGTATATGCAATGTGATACACGCATGACCAAAGAGCGTGTGAAAAACTTGGAAGGCTACAGCATTCCTTAAGCATTGAATCAATAGGCAATACCGCCATTTTCGCTTTTAACGAGAAAATGGTGGTATTTTTTATGTGTACGTGGCGTTGCGCCGCCACACCCACGCTGCGCCCGTTGTGATGTGAGGTGGTCATTTTTTCGTTTCAGGCAGCATTTCAAAAAATATTATGTATTGAAAGGCAGCCTGAAATCATGATTTGCCTATTTTTTAATCAATTTCGTTTAATTGAATTAACATAAATAGTTACCCAACTTATCCACAGCATTTTTCAACGGATTGTGTAGATAAGTTACCTTCATCACCCGTACCTTCACATAATTTAAAAC
>JBHARQ010000177.1:0-8739 GCA_041831015.1 Simonsiella sp.
TTCAATAATCACATCATCGGGATTTCGCGGCATATTCTTTAGTAGCTCCACCGCCGCTCTATAGTTGCCTTGATTGATTGGATATGATTTAGAAAAGGTGTAGAGCTTGCTTAAGTGATTGCCTGTAAAGATATATTCCAGCAATTCACGCTCTTCATTTGGCATCGGGCGGATATATTCGCGCTTAATGCGCTCTTCAGTAATTGCCCCTTTTCGCCATACCTTAACGGGGGAAAGGTCTGAAATATCATCGATGACTAATGCAACCACGCCTTGCGGGTCTCGTTGGTCGTAAATCATCACGGCATCGCCAAAGCGGTAACGCTGAATAGGTGGTTTCATGATGTTGCCCCTTGTTTACTCTTTGATGCAGCGCGGCGGTTGTATTCGTCCAGCGCATCTAATCCAGCCATTTCAGGTTGCCAAATATGGGCAATGATGCCTTGCTTAATCGCTCTTACTGCTAAATCATGCGCGGCGTTAAAGCCTGTTTTGTTGTGGTCGTTATCCGCGCAAATAAACAGTTCTTTCACATTGGGCGGAATATCTAGGTTCTTCATACCATTTGCGCTCAATGCAGCAATGGCGGGTAAACAAAACATGATTTGCGCCGCAAGCGTGGTTTCCAGTCCCTCCCCTACCAATAGCCGCCCCGCGTGGTCTGCTTGTCCCATGTGTACCGCCGCCCCTTTCAGGCTGCCTGAAAAGCGGGCAATCATTTTTTTAGCGGGCAATGGTTCGCCTGTTTGGGGGTGGTTCAATTCCAGCTTTTCAAGGCGGCTGCCATTTGGCTGAAAGTAGGTGTGATGTAAACCTTGCAATGTGCCATCGGGTAACGTGATAGCAGCAATCATGCAGGGATATTCGCCCAATAGAATGAACTTGCCGTCTGTATCGGTTGCCCAATAGGAGGCAATCATTTCGCGGATTTGGGCGGGCAATTCATCATCAAATTCCCATCGTGGCAAGCCACGCCCCGCCAAATATTCGGCAACAATCCCATTGTGTTTAATAGGTTTTGCATCATTCCAACGCTGCAATAATTCGGGCTGCTTGTCTCGTTGCGGGGTGGGTGTAGGGGTTGCGGCTGGTGTGATGCGTGGTGTGTGTGTCGTAGCGGCGGCGTGGTCGTTTGTCATACCCAAAAGGCGGGCAACTTCTTTTACGCTTTCGCCAAAATCCAGCCCAAACACCAGCATTAACAAATCAAAACCACTTCCGCCTTGCGGGGTGCATTGGTTGCAAATAAAGCCGCCATTGCCTTGAAAATCCGTGTATCTGAAGCGGTCTTTGCCACCACAAGCGGGGCAGGGCTGATGCTTGTGTGTGTCCAGCAAATGCGCGGGAATGCCTAGCGCGGCATGAATGTTTTTCCAGTTACCATGCGCGGCGGCGCGAATATCAGTTAAATCATGGTTATGTGTCATGGTCATACTCCTAATCATTCGCCTAACAATCGGCTGGTGTGGTTGTAACCGCTTGTGATGTCTGCAAGGCGGTTTTCCAAATGGACTAATGCTTGCGCGGTCTGTACCGTTTCCGCTTGCATAACGTTTGTGCTAATGGCTGCAAATGCCGCCGCGCCCATATCGCTGATACCGCCTTGTTGTTCAGCTTGCTTTGCCATCGTTTCCATCATAGAAACGCTTGAATTAATGTATCTGTGGTATTGGCAATTATTCATAGGTTTTATTCCTTATTTGAACCATTACTAATTATTAAATATAACAAAATCAATTAGTTATAAAATAATTAGGTTGCAAAAAACCCGCCTTGCTGGTGTGCAGCAAAGCCTGTCGCTTTCATTGTGATTAAGAGGAATTAGCAGCCATCGGGCGGCGGGAATGTGTCATCGGCGGGCGTGTTGCCTTTGTTGCGGTTGTGCTGATTGACATACGGGGTAACGGTATCAAAGCAATAAGCCATTTCTTGAACCACGCGCCCAAATAGCATTAAAGCGGTGGGCATACATTTCTGTGGGCTATTGTCTGAATAATCAATGTGTTCCATGCCTAGCGTTTCAGCCATTGCGCCGATGTTATACAGGGTTAAAACTGTTTGCGTTTGCAAGCTGCTTGCATCGCTGCTGGTGTATGTGCCATTACGCAAATTTTCCTGAATGGCTTTGTTGGCAATGTCTAGGAATGTCCCTAATCCGCATAGGTGGGTGTCAAATAACGGTTTTTGAGTGTTCATGGATTACCCCTTATTCAGCTAAACGGCTACAAATGTCATTGAGTGCATCGGCTGGATATTGCAGCAAATGCGCTAAACGGCTGCCATTAATAACAGTATTAGAATAAAACGCCACTTCAGAAAGCATCAAAGTTAATTCTCTTAATGTTGCCGCCGCTTGTTCTAAACGGTGGTAATCGCTTTCAGGCAGTTCATAGGTTTGGTTTTCAGGGTTATAAGCCATTTCACACCCCCGCCACCAAACGACACACCGCCCATAACCCGCCGCGCTCTTGGTGGATTGTGAATTTTTCGGTGGGGTGGTCTTTGATACGATGTAATAAAAAATTGCTGGCTTTATCCAACGTATCAAAGCTACGGATAGGGCGTACCGTTAGCACATTGGCGGCTTGGCGGTGGTTTGCTGCATAGGGGCGGCGTGAACGTGTGGAAACGCGATTTGATGCGGCAACTGCTTTCAGATTGTCTGAATGCTGTTGGGCAATGGCATCACGGATTAATTGTTTGCTGATGGTGTAGGCGGCTTGGCGTTCTGATGCCATCGCGCCGTAAAAGGTGCTATTGCATTCAAACACTTTGATAATTTGCGCCAAATCGCGCATAAATCGTTTACGCCATGCCCGCAATGCAGCTAAATCAGATGCAACCCCATTGCATTTATCGGCGGCAAATTGGGCTTTTACGATTGCCAACACCAGCGCAAAATTAGCGTGGGTTTGTTTCTCAAACGCGGCTACATCTGCTAAATATTGCGTATAAATGGCTTGTTTGGCGGCAATATTGCCTTTTTTGCATGGGATTTGCTGCAAAATGCGGTCAATGTCGGGCAATTCGCCAGCCGTCCATGATAGAAAACCGCTTACGCGTGATGGAATAAAAATAGATGATGGGCGCACATTTTGGGCGCAATTTGGGATAGATTGAGACATGATGGTCTGCCTTTTCGTGTTAGGTTTAATCAACCCGCTTACGCTGCTAAACGCAAGGCGGGAAACAAAAGGCAGGTTAGCAGATTGGCAACACGTACCAACAGACACAAGGTCTCCCGCCCCTTGTTTCCCGTAAAAAGGCAAAGTCAGGGGAACGCAAACCATAAAAATGCCGCTTTGGGTTCGCTGGTGTGCTAGACACGCGGGAACGCTGGGGCGGCTGGTTTGCCGTGTTGTTTTCAGGCTGCTAAACCCGATTGCATGATTTAATGCAATGCGGTTATTTTGCGCCTTGTTGTGGGTATCGTCAAGCATTTTTTGCATGGGTTGAAAACAAATCGCTGTGAAGTGGGTAAATTTGCGTTTTTTAGGGGGTTGTGTGCATGGGGTGGGTTGCCCTATGGTTTGGGTTGTGGCGGCGTGATTGGGGCGATTTTGGGGCATGGTATGGGCTCTCATGTTGATGTGGTGTTTTTGCACACCAGCGCGGGCATGGTTAAAAAATGGGCAGCATTAAAAAAACGCTATATAGACATAAAAAAGTTACTGGTTATGTGGTTATTTTGTGCTTAACCAAATGATTAATCATTACTTTTTCATAACCAGTATGAAAAAATAAACTGGTTATGAGTGGCTATGAATGGTTATTCGGTTTTTAAGTATTTGAAATAATTGGATATAACCACATAACCAGTAGCATAACCAGTTTTTTTATACTACTGGTTATGCGGAAACCCGCATGGATAAAGGCTTTCAGCAATTCATAACCACATAACCAGTAAATTTTCAAAAAATACGCGTGTATGTTTTTTTGTTGGCGGTCATGGTTAAAAAATCGGCATTGAAAAAAAACGCTATATACAGGCAAATTCTTGTCGTTATGCCGTTATGCCGTTATGAATGGCTTAATTATTTGTTTTTAAATATGTATTTTATAACGGCTTTTAAAAAATCATGTCGTTATGATGCTTTAAAATGCGTTATGCAGTTTCCAAGCCATTGATTAAAAAGATATAACGGCATAACGGCTTGCATAACGGCTTTTTTTATATATAGCCGTTATGTATGAGCCCGCATGGATAAAGGCTTTTAGCAATTCATAACGGCATAACGGCTATTTTTTGAAAGAATACGCGTATATGTTTTTTTGTTGGCGGTCATGGTTAAAAAATTGGCAGCATTAAAAAACGTATATAGACATAAAAAAGTTACTGGTTATGTGGTTATGTGGTTATTTTGTGTTTAACTAAATGATTAATCATTACTTTTTCATAACCAGTATGAAAAAATGAACTGGTTATGAGTGGTTATAAACGGTTATCCTGTTTTTAAGTATTTGAAATAATTACATATAACCACATAACCAGTAGCATAACCAGTTTTTTTATATTACTGGTTATGTGGAAAACCGCATGGATAAAGGCTTTCAGCGTTTCATAACCACATAACCAGTAAATTTTCAAAAAATACGCGTGTATGTTTTTTCTGTTAGCGGTCATGGGTGGGTTTGCCCTTTTGCTGGTGTGCAAATTGGTTTCAGGCTGCCTGAAATAAGCGGGCATTGCCCCACCTTTTCCAAAGCATTGATTAAAATATGATTTCAATAACTCAATTTTTAATAGAATTTAATATCACTAAATAACACTTAATAAGCACAATATTTTAAAAATAGACGTTTATGGGTAGGGCATCAAAGCGCATGGGGCATAGGCAGTTATGGCGGGGTGTATTGGGTCTGATTGGGCTAACGTGTTTTAACGGTTTTCTTTACAAAAGTATGGATTAACGCTCCCCTACCCCGCTTTAACCACTCCCCCGCGCCATTAATCCATCAAAAAAGGGGGTGTTCTGATGGGGTAGAGTAGGGGAAAATGTAAACCAATCTTTACACACTTTGGGCGGTTGATGATATGGCATGACTGAAAGCTGATGTGAATGAGTGTACTTAATAACCTGATGAATTAGCTGAAAGAAAGGGCTTGAAATCAGCGTGGGCGGCTGCTATATTGAACGCTTACCCATGCAATTAATCCTTACCCTTTCATGGAAAAAAGGGGGTTCAGCTAGTTGTCTGTTGGTTTGGCTTGGTAGTCATAGCAAATAGTCATCATGCGCTGAAAGGGAAACGCCGTAAGATAAAACGCTTGCGGCGTTTTTCTTTGTGGCTCACGCGGGCGGCGTATCGGTTTCAGGCTGCCTGAATGGTTGAACCGTCCACACATCGGGCGCGGTCTGTTCTATCACAAATGCGCCCGCCGTTTCGGGGCTGGTGTGTTCATCTACCCAATCACAAGCGGCATCAAAGCTATGGAATATAGGCTGTTTCATGATTACCCTTTCAACAAACGCCATATATTGCGTTCAGTAGTGCCAAATTCAGCAGCAAGAATAGAAACGGCTTTAGTGGCTGTTTGTGTTTTGGTTAATTCATCAAAGCGGGCAACAATGCGGCGGTTGCGAATGTAGCGTTTCGCGTTATCACATTTAGGTATGTAAATCGTGCGTTGGCTTGAACCGTATGACAATGTAAGCCGCAATGCGGCATCATCTCCCACTAAATCAGCTAATTGCTTGAATAACAGTTTGCCAAACACATTGTAATTTTTGCCAATGGGGATATTTTCCCCGCCGCATAGGTTAATCAGCTTGAATGCAGCATCTATGCCGCAAACTGTGATTAATTCATGGGCTGATGGGGATAAATAGGCGCGTATGATGGGGTAATCCGTTACCAGTAATTCAATATTGGGCTGATTGAGTGATGGTGGCATAGGGCATTACTCCCCATCGCGTTTATAGCGATGATGTGCAGCGCGGCGGCTAATCCACTCATCTAATTCACTATCCAGCCATGCAACGGCGCGGGCGGATAAACGAACAGGGCGGGGGAATTCCGCATCATAGCGGCGGTTATTTGGGTTTACTTTTGCCCAAAGCATACTTTTTGAAAATCCGCATTTTTCGGCGGCGTGGTCGGCTCGTAAAAATTTTTCTGACATAATTTTCCCTTGTTGGTATTTGTTGGTAAAAGCTGGTGTTTTTTTAAAATACCAAAAAACAAAACCACTTTGCAAGACCCTGTTTTCATGACAAAACGCCCGCAAAATTATGACAAAAAAAGTGCAAAATCCAGCGCATTTTTTCTGAATTTCGCCTTTTTAAAAATCGCCGTTAAAAGGGTATTAAATGGGGTAAAATTGAGTTTGAAATTTGGACATCTTGCCAGCCCAAACGATTTGAATTTTGAGATTTGAGAAAATTTTAAACGTTGAAGAATTTAATTTTTTACCACATTGGGAAAAACGGGGAAAAACGATTTTTTAAACGCCATTTAAAACGGTTTAAACTTGGTTTAAACTTGGTTTAAACTTGGTTTAAACTTGGAAAATTCCATCTTAAAGTAGATTACCTTTAAAGAAAGTAGTAAGCATACGATTTTTTCGCCCATTGATTTTAAAGGAAATTTATTTTATAAAAAATGAACTTTTTTCCAAAAATGAATAAACTTTTACGCCTAAATGGCGATTTCATACGACATCATAAGCGGATTTTCTCGCAAGTTTTGGTTAGGTGGGGGGGTATATATCATTTTTTGCCCGCCTAAATCAGGTGTTTTACTGTCTATAATTATGCTTTGCCGTGCATGGAAAGCAACACGACACGGTGGAAAATTTCACGAAAAAATTATTTATTTTAATCAAAAAGTTATCACTTACTCATCAAAAAACACGCAAAAACCATCAAAAAACGCGCATTTTTGATTGCTTAAAATATCGCCCCGCTTGAATTAATCAACGCGGGGCGTGGTTTATTGGGGCAAATGCGCCCGCAAAAAATCAGAATACCATTGCATGAATTTAACGCGCTCCTGCCAATATTCGGCGCGATTGTAGGCAGCGCGGATTTTATTTTCTTCAATATGGGCTAATTGCCGCTCTATGGCATCGGGATTAAAACCTTGTTCATTTAAAATACTGCTGGCAAGACTTCTGAAGCCGTGCGGGGTGGCTATGCCTTGATAGCCCATTGTATTGATGATTTTATTTAATGTGTTTTCAGAAATATAGCCGCGTTTGCTGCTGCTAGGTAGCAAAAAGGGCGTGTTTCCTGTGATGGAATGCAGTTCATGCAATAATTCCAAAGCCCAATCAGATAAAGGCACATGATGCGGGCGCGGGCGTTTCATTCTTTCGGCGGGAATTAGCCAAGTGGCGTTTTGAAAATCTATTTCTTCCCATTTTGCCCCCCGCAATTCATGATTTCTAACAAACACCAGCATTATTAGTTGTATGGCTATGATGTTTTGTGGGTCTGCTGGGCTTTGATATAGTCGGTTGTAAAATTCGGTCAAACGTTCACGCGGCAAAGCGGGCATATTTTCGGTTTCTTTATGATGAATGTAGCTACTCAATGCGGCGGCGGGGTTTCGCTCCGTTAATTCCAGCATATTAGCAAATTTGAAAATTGAACCTATCCATTCACGGTTTTTTTCCGCCGTAACCAATGCGCCGCGCTCTATGATTTTATCCAATATGGCTTTTATATCTTTTACTGCTATTTCATTTATAGGCTGCTGCCCTATTTTCGGGAAAACATCTTTTTCTAGTGAATGCCATACCCTATCAGCATGACTATTTTTCCATTTAGTCGCTTTCTTTTGCTGATGCCATTGCATCGCAATAGATTGAAAAGTATTGGCAAGGGCGGCGGCTTTATTGGCTTTTTCTTCTTGTTTGGCGGCGGCGGGGTCTATGCCATTCAATAGCATTTGTTTGGCTTGTTCACGCGCCGCCCGCGCTTGAAGAATAGAAATGATGGGATATTTGCCGATAGACAAGGTTTTCTGTTTGCCTTTAAAACGAAAATTAAGCTGCCAATATTTGCCGCCGTTTGGGTGGATAACCAAAGCCAAGCCGCCGCCATCGGATAGCTTTTGTATTTTGTCTGTAGGTTTGGCGTTTCTGATTACGCGGTCAATTAGGGGCATGGTTTCGGCTCTCGTTGGTAAAAAAAATAACTTTACCAACAATTTTACCAACGCTTTCAGGTTCATTCAATGAAACGAAAATAGACGTTATGACACGATTTTTTAATGAGAACGTGGAAAATTTTTAGAATTTTATTTTTAAAATTAAAAGGTTGGTTCACTTTATGAAACTAATATAGACGTAAAAAAACAGCCCATAAGGGGCTGCTTTTTTGTTGTTTGGTGCCCGAGACCGGAATCGAACCGGTACGCTCGTTTTAGGAGCGACGGATTTTAAGTCCGTTGTGTCTACCTATTCCACCACCCGGGCACTCTTGAAGCTGGTAATATAAATTGATATTTGGAGGCGGGGGCGTGGAATTGAACCAGCCTACTTAAGGGTTGCACCCCTTAACGCATAAACACTCTGCCACCCCGCCATAACCTGAAATTTCTGGAGGCGAAAGCCAGAATCGAACTGGCGTCTGCGGATTTGCAATCCGTAGCATTACCACTATGCTATTTCGCCACTTAAAAAAATGGAGCGGGAAACGAGTCTCGAACTCGCGACCTCAACCTTGGCAAGGTTGCGCTCTACCAACTGAGCTATTCCCGCGTATCTGGTCTTAATCAATTTGGAGCGGGAAA
>JBHARQ010000178.1:0-5701 GCA_041831015.1 Simonsiella sp.
ACATTTCTTTACAAATTAATTATTTGATTTTAAATTTATTTATTCAAATCAAGCCAAAATGCAAATAAACGTAAAAAAATCATGATTTTAAAAAAAAGAAACATTTGGATTTGATGTGGTGAATAACGATTCGTTTTGTATGTGAATTGGGTCGTATTGGATGTCTAAAATGCAACATCAATTTCACGATTTTTAACGTGTTGCTTTGCTATAATCCATGCCGTGATTTTATTTAGAGAATGTTATGCCTACAGAACATCATTACGCGCTCCCCGCAGGCAGCCTGTTACACTCTGTTTACCGCATTCAAGAGGTGTTGGGTGCAGGTGCATTTGGGATTACTTATTTGGCGAAACATGTCAATTTGGATTCAAAATGGGTGATTAAGGAGTATTTGCCTGAATTTGCGATTCGCCAACAAGGGCGTGTGTCGCCGTCATCTGCCGACCGCGCCGAGACATTTAATTGGGGTTTAAGCCGTTTTTTTAATGAAGCAAAATTGCTGCATGGTTTAAGCCATCCCAATATTGTTAAAGTAAATGATTTATTTGAAGAAAATGGCACAGCGTATTTTGTGATGCCCGATATGGGTAAACGGACGTTATTAGATTGGATTGCTGCCAATCCCACGCCTTCGTTGTCAGATTTAACGGCGATTTTTGTCCCCTTATTAGAGGGTTTAACTTATATTCATGAACGCGGTTTGCTGCATCGTGATATTAAGCCTGCCAATATTTTATTGACCGACCATCATGAGCCTGTATTGATTGATTTTGGTTCGGCGCGTTTCACGATGGATAATCAGCCTTTGACGCAGTTATTAACGCCTAATTTCGCGCCGATTGAGCAATATGGTCAGAAATCAGATGGTTACACGGCGGCATTGGACATTTACAGTTTGTCGGCGTGTTTGTATCAAGCGATTACGGGGAACTTGCCTGAAGCCGCTCCCGACCGTATTCAGCGCGATACGCAAATTAAATTGGCGCAAAATGCTGCTTATCAGCAATTATATCCAGCGTATTGGTTAGCCGCGATTGATAAGGGCTTGAGTGTGAACGCGCACGAGCGTTTTCAAACCGCGTCGGAAATGAAACAGGCATTATTGGGCAATCCCAGCGTACCGCCCAAAACCACGCCTGTTCAACCGACCACCACCATCATTCCCCCAAAAACCAAAGTGGTGCCACCCAGAACCACCCCCACACCACTACCCCAAAAACAAAAACCTGTCGCCAATATTCAAAACACGCCGCCCAAATCTTCAGGCAGCCTGAAAAAAATATTCATGCGTTTGGTGGGCGTGTGTGTGTTGGGTGGCGTGGTGTGGGGGTCATTCCCTTGGCTGAAACAAAATGTGTTGAATCAATGGTTGGGCAATAAAGCAGCCAGCGACAAACCCTATCGTGATACCGTACAAATTCAAGTGGGCGGCAAAACCGCCACTTACACAGGCTGGCTGAAAAATGGCGTAGCAGAAGACAACACAGGCACCGCCACCTTAAAATTTGCCGATGGCACACAATGCACCGTTGGCATGAGCAACAACCAACGCCACGGCACAGGCAAATGCGTTTACCCCAAAGGCAGCATATATGACGGCGCATGGAAAAATGATGCCAAACACGGCTATGGCAAATACACTCCGCCCAAAGCCTCGCCCATTGCCTCTTACGAAGGCGGATTTGTCAATGGCAAATTAAGCGGCAAAGGCGTGATGACCTATAAAAACGGCGCGGTGTTTGCAGGCGAATTTGCTGCCGATGACATTAAAACCAATGGCAAAGGCGCGATGACAGGCATGTTTGGCATGAGTTCACGCTGCGAAGGCACATTTACCAAAACCCGTGCCACCTGCCAATTCAAACAAGGCAATTCCGTCATCAAATTTTCAGGTCTCCACAAAAATGGCTTGTGGAGTGGCGCAGGCGAAATCATTGTATTAGAAAATGGCGTAGAAACCGACCGTTATAGCGGCATCTTCCGCAACGGCGATTTTGACGATTCCATTAACAGCCGCAAAAAAGCCCCCGAGCCTGAATCGCCACCCGAAACCATTGAAGAAGTCCCCACCGTCAATGACAATGCAGACAAATCAACACCAGCGAAACCTGCATCGGGGAATTTTGATCATTTATTTTAATGACCCAATAGCCGTTTATTTGACTGTGAACGCGGCGTCTTGCCGCCGCACCCACGCTTTTGGTTGCTGACACGGAACACTTTGCACTCCGTTGTATTGATAGCCGTTTAACTGCATTTGAATTTGAGCAAAACTTGCACGATGCCCAAATTTAGTTTAATTTACGATTTTATCTTAAATTAAACTAAATATGTATTACCCACGCCATTTACAAACCAAATTACATCAACTACTTGCCCAATTTCCAGCAGTATTGGTAACAGGCGCACGACAAGTGGGCAAATCCACATTGATTCAACACATTGCCCCTGATTACCCCTATGTTACATTAGACGATCCTTTGCAATTAAACCAAGCCAAATATGAGCCACAACTATTTTTGCTGAATCATACCGCCGCCACCATTATTGATGAAGTGCAATACGCGCCCGAATTATTCCCCTTGCTGAAATTAAATATTGATGCCAAAAAACAAAATGGCTTGTATCTGCTATCAGGTTCACAAGCATTTGAATTAATGCGGCATGTCAGCGAAAGTTTAGCAGGACGGATTGCCATTTTGAAATTGGCAGGATTATCGCTGCGTGAAATCATGCAAGATGAATTTCAAGCTGCCTTCATTCCCACGCACGATTATTTGGCACAACGCGAACGTGGTCTTCATGCACCAGAATCCATTTGGCAACTGATTCATCGGGGCGATATGCCACGTTTGTATGAGCAAACAAGCACCGATTGGCATATTTATTACGCATCATATGTAACCACTTATATTGAACGCGATGTACGCCAATTAGTGAATGTGGCAAATATCAATGAATTCACGCGTTTTATGGTGGCATTGGCAGCGAGAAGTGGGGAATTATTAAATTACAGCAGCGTGGCTCAAGATGTGGGGGTATCGGTGGATACGGTCAAACGCTGGTTGGCGGTTTTGCACACATCAGGCATTGTGTATTTGTTGCAACCGTATCATAACAATCATTTAAAACGCGCCATCAAAACCCCAAAAGTTTATTTTTTAGATACGGGACTGATGGCATATTTAACCAAATGGCTCACGCCCGAAACCATTCAACACGGTGCCAAAAGTGGGCAATTTTTTGAAACATTCGTGGTCAGCCAAATCATTAAATCATTTTATAATCAGGGGATTGAACCGCCGATTTACTTTTACCGCGACACCAATCAAAAAGAAATTGATGTGTTAATTGAACACCAGCAAACGTTGTATCCCATTGAAATTAAAAGTACCGCACAACCCAATCCAAAAATGGCAACCGCATTTGATATTTTACACAACACGCTGCCTGAAAATGAATTAACCATTGCTCACGGCACCATCATCAACCAATATCCACAAAAAATCTGGTTGGCAAATCATTTGGTTGCTGTGCCAGTTCATTATATTTAAAACTTTATATATAAATTGATACGGAACATCATCATGAATTTACGCCCTACCCTACTCGCAATGGCGCTTTTGACTGCGCCTGTATTTGCCGAATCCGTCCCTGATGTGCAACAAGCCGCCAAATCCGTTTATCGCGTTTGGCTGGGGATTCCATTGCCAACAGGTTTTGTGAAACAAACCGATGGCAGCCATATTCAAGCCTTGCAAACTCGCCAATTTGCCGAACAAGTACCGCTCAAAGGCATGAGTTTATTACAAAAAAAATCAGGTAAATTGAAGCCCTTATCAGGCGAAGGTATTTTGTTTCAGCACGCTGGTAATTATTATTTGTTGGTGGCGAGCGGTTCGGCGTATGCGGTGTCGGACAAAGGTCATTTGGTTACCAATGCTAAATTAGCCGATAACACGGGCAGTACGGAAGCGGTTTTTGTGGATGAAAGCGGTTTGCGTGATATGGGCGCGAATGGCGGTCAAGCGCAAGCATTTGTATTAACCCAAAAAACCAATTCAACCGCTTTGGATTTGCAACCTGTGAAACAAATTGTGCGTGATGTGGACAGCGATTTGGCGGTGGTGCAAGCCGATAATTTACCCACCAAAGGTTTGAAATTGGCTGACGCGCAATTTGCCAAACCTGCGGAACGGGTGTTTGCACTTGGCGCAGAAGGGGAATTTGACCAATTATCGGGCAAACAAGGGGCGATTGACCGCGTGGATTATGCGGTTGCGATTGCCAGCGAAGGGAAATTGGATAAACGGGTTAAACAAAACAATGTGAATTTGTGGCTGCACAATGCGCCGATTTCAGGCAGCCAGACAGGTGGCGCGTTGGTGAATCAATGCGGTCAGGTGTTGGGAACCAATCAGTTGGGCGAAGTGGCAGGCGATTCGCAAGCGATTGATGCTGGGCTGTTGTTGCCGATGTTGCGTAAACACAGTATTCCGTTTCAGCAATATCAGGGGCGATGCGGTGGCGTGGTGGCAAAAGCGGAAAACATTGCCGATGGCGCAGAACGGGTGGTTCAAGCCGCACAACACAATCCGCGCGGTTGGCTGACGGTGTTGGGATTGGGTGTATTGACGTTAATGGCGTGTGTGATTGCGTGGCGATTGTTGATGGGCATTTTGAAAAAGCGTTCATCGGGACAACGCCGCGTGTCAGCCCCAGCCCAGCAAGTTAATCAAATGCCTGTTTCGCCGCCGCCACAACCGAATTACCCAAATCAAGCCGCCGTGTCGCCAGCAGCGCAAACGTCTTATCCTCATGCTGCGTCTCAATCGCCGCGTACGGTTTTAGATACAGGCGCAATGACTTTGACGGCTGTTTCAGGCAGCCTGAATGCGTTTTCATTGCCTCATAATCGTCCCATTATCATCGGGCGAAATCCGCAATGCGATGTGGTGTTGAGCCACCCGAAAATGTCTGGGCAACACGCGAAATTGTGGTTGGAACACGGCGTGGTGTGGGTGCAAGATTTGAATAGCACCAATGGCACATTCATTAATGATGTTCGCATTCAAACGCCTAGCCGATTAAACGCTGGTGATGTGCTGCAATTCACAGGCGACAACAGCATGGCAAGTTTCAGGCTGCCTGATTCGCCGCGCACAGAATTGCATCAAAACACGCAATTACACATCAACATACCGCGTTTGGCAGCCATTTTGCAGCCATTGGATGCGAATTTACCGCATGTGGAAATTCCTGTTTCAGGCAGTGTGAATTTGGGACGCGCTCCTGATAACGATGTCGTCATCGCCGTGCCACAAGTGTCGGGCAAACATTGTCGCGTGTCAGCAGACGCGAAAGGCATTTTGACGATACAAGATTTAAACAGCACCAATGGCACATTTGTGAATCAGCTCAACCAACGCGTTTCACAAACCACCTTGCAAACGGGCGATGTGATTTATTTGGCAGACCAAAATACAGCGTATCGCGTTCAGGCTGCCTGAACATTTTATTAAACAAAACCGTACCCATCATATTTTTCTTGATTGGGTAGGGGCTAATGACATTTCGTTTTGTACCTTGATTTTGTCAGTAAAAACGACCAATTCAAGGCAAAAATACGAGTCAGGTTGAACACCTGATGAGTATTTTTAACGCAGAAGTGGGCGATTTTTGATGCAAAAGCAAGTGC
>JBHARQ010000179.1:0-5677 GCA_041831015.1 Simonsiella sp.
AAACAGCTTTTGCTACCCAATGTGGGTTCGCCCCAAAAGGGTCTGATGATTTTGCAGCTTTTATCATAAATGTGGTCATGTAATCCCCAATCAGGTTCATTACGGTTGGCGTGTTCGTCTGCCGTCCAAATTTCATTAAAACTTTCTTTAAATGATTTGTGCATATATTGGCTGTAGATTTCGCCCCAATTCACGGGTTTATCAGGTACACAAGTGAGTGAGCGGTCTATTTTGGGTTCAGGCTCGTTGGCTTTCATGCAGCCTGTCAATAAAATCATGATGCAGGTTGCCTGAAAAATGGGTTTGATGGGTTTCAGTTGTATCATGGGTGGCTCGCTTTTTGGGGTTGGGGTGGTAGGGCTGATATTGGATATTCATTATGTTTTTGCTATTGTCAGCATTGTATTAAAATGAATCTCGATTAAATAAGATTTGTTTGTGTGTGTCAATGGGTTTTTGAGTGTTTAATCTATTTATTGATGAATGTCAATTTTTGATTGATTGGGGTTGAGCGCGTAGCTCGCGTAGGTACGATTAGGCTCAAGCCGTAATCGTACGAATGTATGTGAAATTTCAAAGAAACATTCGTACGGTTACGCTATCGCTAACCGTACCTACGGAGAACGGACGGTTCCGTGCCACTTCCCAAAAAGCGTGGTGCGCGGCAAGACGCGCGTTCCCGTTAAAATTCAGCTTGCGTAGATATAAAATTTTCTCTTACGATGAAGCACTTGGCAAATCTGCATCAATGCCCGACCTAACTAGCTTGATGGAACAAAATGCGCTGCGATTAGCGGATGAAACCATTTTGTCGCATTTCATTCAGATTATTTTTTGCATCTGTATCACCTTGTGCGGCAGATTGTTCATACAAAGTACGGGCTTTGGTATAGTCTTGTTTCACGCCCAAACCTTCTTGATACAGATAGCCCAAATTGTATTGTGCTGCTGCATCACCTTGTGCGGCGGCTTGTTCATAAAAAGTGCGTGCTTTAGCATAATCTTGTTTCACGCCTAGACCTGCTTGATACAGAGAACCCAAATTGTTTTGTGCAGTTGCATTACCTTGTGCGGCAGCTTGTTCATACAGAGTACGCGCTTTGGCATAGTCTTGTTTCACGCCCAGACTTTCTTGATACATATAGCCCAAATTGTATTGTGCGGTTGCATAACCTTGTGCGGCGGATTGTTCATACAAAGTGCGCGCTTTGGCGTAGTCTTGTTTCACGCCCCAGCCTTCGTCATATAGATAACCTAAATTATTTTGGGCGGCTGCATCACCTTGTGCGGCGGCTTGTTCATATAAAGTACGGGCTTTGGCATAGTCTTGTTTCACGCCCAGACCTTCTTGATACAGATAGCCTAGATTGTTTTGTGCGCCTGCATGACCTTGTGCAACAGCTTGTTCATAGAAAGTACGGGCTTTGGCATAATCTTGTTTCACGCCCAAGCTTTCTTCATACATCATGCCCAAACTGTTTTGGGCATCGGCATCGCCTTGTGCGGCGGATTGTTCATAGAAGGTACGCGCTTTGGTGTAATCTTGTTCCACACCCAAGCCTTCTTCATAGATAAGACCCAAACTGTATTGTGCTGCTGCATCGCCTTGTGCGGCGGATTGTTCATAAAAAGTACGCGCTTTGGTGTAATCTTGTTTGACGCCCAAGCCTTCTTGATACAGATAGCCTAAACCATATTGCGCCCCTGCATGACCTTGTGCGGCAGCTTGTTCATACAAAGTGTGTGCTTGGGCGTAATCTTGTTTGACGCCTAAACCTTCTTGATACAGATAGCCTAGATTGTATTGTGCATCGGCATCGCCCTGTTGAGCAGATTGCTGACATGAAGCGACTGCTTGTGGGTCTTCGTATTTGACATTTAATCGATGAGACATTTTGTCTAAATGATTTTTTGCATTGGCAAGGCTTTGTTTGGCTGATTCTTTTAGCCATTTTTTGGCTTGGTTATATTCTTGTTGTACGCCGTCCAAGCCGATGGTGATTTGGTTTGGTGTGTTTGTATCGCTTGCTTGTGCTGATGGTGAATTGGAGGCAGCGTGGTTTGGGACTGGCTCTGAAACGCTGGCAGGGGTGGTTTTGGTCAGGCTATTGAATGCGGATACTGCAAACATGGTCAGCATGGCAAAAAAGGCAAGTATGATAACGAGTAATACGGCAGCGAATTTGATGAATTTACGGGGCTTAAAAAATGTCATGGGAATGTTTCCGATGGGGGTGAAAGGTTTTGAGTTCTGATTGGGTCAGTAGATTTGACCTGCGATGCTTTATAAAGGGCGGATATGAAATCCGCCCCTACGATAACAAAAGAATTTGGCAGGTCTGCCATTCTACGCTACGAAGAACGCACGGTTCCGTGCCACCACTCTAAAGCGTGGGTGCGGCGGCAAGACGCCGCGTTCCCGTTCAAATATCAGCTTGAAAAAGGGGCAGAGATAATATTTTTCAATTGGTTATGCAAACCATTTCCGCAGCGCGTACAAATTGCCAAAATCAATGCTGGCATCGGCAGCCGCTCGCGCTTTGGCTTTGGCATGGAACGCCACGCCCACATCGGCGGCTTGCAACATGGGAATGTCGTTTGCGCCATCGCCCACGGCTACGGCTTTGCCGCCCAGTTGTTGGTGGAATTGCTGCAAGATGTCGGCTTTGGCTTGGGCGTCAATCACGCGACCTAGCACGTTGCCCGTCAAAATGCCGTTTTCCACTTCCAGCACATTGGCGAATGCATGTTGGAAGCCCAAACGCGCTTTCAGTTTTTCTGTGAAAAAGGTAAATCCGCCCGATACCAACACAAATTCCACGCCATGGGCTTGGCAATCGCGTAATAATTCTTCCGCGCCTTGTGTTAATTTCAATGTATTATCATAGACTTGCTGCAACGCGCTTTCAGGCAGCCCTTTGAGCAACGCCACGCGGCTACGCAATGATTGTTCAAAATCCAATTCGCCACGCATGGCGCGTTCGGTGATTTCGGAAACTTGGTCTTTCAAACCTGCTTGGGCGGCAATTTCGTCAATACATTCAATGGTAATCAGGGTGCTGTCCATGTCGCTGACGATGAGTTTTACGTCCGCGCCAAAGGTGAAATCAGGCAACAAGGCAAAATCGCATTGTGTGGCAGTTAGTTCAGCTGCCACTTGTTCAGGCAGCCTGAAATCTGCTGCTACCGACACGCGCAGCACATCGCCCGAAAGTTTTTCAGGCAGCCCGAACAATGTTTGCGTGTGCGGCAGTTGAAAAGAAGAAAAATCAGTATGTTGGATAACAAAAACGTGGTTCATAAGCAAATCTCGCTGGGGAAAAAATACAGCAATCATATAGTCGTTCAAAATTGAAATAGGACAAGGCGACAGCGACCGCCGTGTACGAATAGTACATAAGGGAGCTGGCAACGCGGTACTATTTCAATTTTGAATGACTATAAACGAAAAGGCTGCCTGAAAACAATCTGTCAAGCAGCCTGAAAAATTAAATTTTACACGCACCACCCACGCAATTATCGTCTTCGGCGGCGGCATCAACGCCTTGCTCCACGACCACGCCGTCAAATTGTTCGAGCAAATCGTCCAAGTTGTCTAAATCTAAATCGTCATTCATATGGTTTGTCCTTGTGAATTATGGGGATGGGGAATTTGGGGGTAAATGTGGGAAAAAACAAGGCGGCAGCCTGAATTACATCTCGCCCATCGCAATGTATTTGATTTCTAAATAATCTTCTATGCCGTAATGCGAACCTTCGCGCCCTAAACCCGATTGTTTCACGCCACCAAAAGGCGCAGCCGCATTGGAAATCAAACCCGTATTCACGCCCACCATGCCGTATTCCAAACGCTCCGACACGCGCACACTCCGCGCCAAATCCCGCGTGTACACATATGCCGCCAAGCCCACGTCCACCGCATTGGCGCGTTCAATCACTTCGTGTTCTTCATCAAACGCGAAAATGGGCGCAATCGGCGCGAAAATCTCTTCACGCGCCACACGCATTTTATCGGTGGCATTCGCAATCACGGTGGGTTGGTAGTATAAGCCGTTGTTGGTGCCGCCTGTTTTCAGGCTGCCTGAATGTTGCAGCGCGTCCATAATCAGCGCGTCTGCGTGTTCTACGGCAGCTTGATTGACCAAACAGGCAATTTGCGTCTGTTCGTCAAGCGGATTGCCCACGCGCAATTTTTGCACTTCGGCTGTGAACAAATCAACAAATTTATCGTAAATATTTCTTTGCACAAACAATCGGTTGGCGCAAACGCACGTTTGCCCTGCGTTGCGGAATTTGGCGATTAATGCGCCTTGCACGGCTGCCTGCAAATCCGCGTCTTCAAACACGATAAAAGGCGCGTTGCCGCCCAATTCCAGCGACACTTTTTTGACGGTGGACGCGCATTGCGCCATCAGTTGTCGCCCGATTTCGGTTGAGCCTGTGAAACTGAATTTGCGAACATCGGGGTGAGTGGTCAGCACATCGCCAATCGCTTTTGCGTTGCCCGTCAAGACGTTGAACACGCCAGCAGGCACGCCAGCTTGTTCCGCCAACGCTGCCAACGCCAGCGCGGAAAAAGGCGTTTGCGAAGCAGGGCGCAACACAAACGTGCAGCCAGCCGCCAAAGCAGGTGCGACTTTGCGCGTAATCATGGCGTTGGGGAAATTCCAAGGCGTAATGGCAGCGCACACACCAATAGGTTGTTTTATCACGGTAATTCGGCGGTCGGCTGTGGGGGCGGGAATGGTGTTGCCGTAAATGCGTTTGGCTTCTTCGGCATACCATTCGATGTAGGACGCGCCATAGTCAATTTCGCCACGCGCTTCGGAGATGGGTTTGCCGAGTTCGGTGGAGAGAATTTGGGCGAGCGTTTCGCGGTTTTGTTGAATTAAATCAAACCAGTTGCGTAAGATTTTGCTGCGATAGTTGGCGGATTGATTACGCCATTGGGGGAGTGCGGCTTGGGCGGCGGCGATGGCTTGTTGGGCTTCGGTTGCGCCCATGTTGGGGACGGTGGCGATGATGTCGCCTGTGGCTGGGTTGGTTACGTTGAGCGTTTGGGGAGCGGATTGCCATTGACCGTTGATATAGGCTTGGGTTTTGAGCAGCGATTGCATGATTGTTCTCCTTGTGAATGAAGTCGCAGAGACAATATACGCTGATTTGTGGGGGAAATAAATATTCAGGCAGCCTGAAGGACTGCGCGTCCAGCAATTTCAGGCTGTACCCAAAGGGCAGGCTACGCACCCTGAATATTGTGTGCTGATATTTTGTCGGGAACGCGCGTCTTGCCGCGCACCACGCTTTTAGGTGCGTGGCGCGGAATGGTATGTTCTTCGTAGTAAACGTAGTACGCTTGTTAAGCATATCTATGCAAGTTAATTATTGACCATTTGTTGCTTAATTTCTTCAAACCATGCCTCTTCTACATGTTGAGGCAGTAAAGTATCTGATACTTGTACGATTAAATCGTACCGATAATTAGCAGACAAGCGGTTGTTTTTTACATCATAAACCATTTTAATTTCGGTGGGCATAGGTTGATTAAATTGCTCACAGATAACATTTAATTTGTGTAAATCTTCCATAATAATGGTATCTACTTGTTCTTGTAATTCAATATCGCATTCAGGCAGTTCTTGGGTAATCTCATGCCTATCCAATAATTTCCCATTAG
>JBHARQ010000180.1:0-8340 GCA_041831015.1 Simonsiella sp.
TACCCCCACCCCAACCCTCCCCCGCGCCGCAGGGGAGGTGGCAGGTTGTCGCGTATCGCAAGGTAGCCTGAAAAATAAATTTCACAAATAAATGAAGGATTAAATTTCATGTTAATTTTACAAACCGACCGCGACAGTTTATTGAAACCCCTGCAAGCCGTAACAGGCATTGTGGAGCGCAAACACACCTTGCCCATTTTGTCGAATGTGTTGCTGGAAAGCAAAGACGGAAAAATTCACATTTTGGCGACCGATTTGGAAATCCAAATCCACACACAAGGCACCGAAAACGACAAAGGCGACTTTCGCATTACAACCAATGCCAAGAAATTACAAGATATTTTACGCGCCTTGCCCGATAGCGCGATTGTGCAACTGGATTGGGCAGACAATCGTTTGACGTTGAAAGCGGGTAAATCGCGCTTTAATTTGCAAACTTTGCCTGCGGAAGATTTCCCGACCATGAGCGTGGGCGAAACCACCGAAGCCACATTTGCGCTGACGCAAGAAGTGTTCAAAAGCATGATTGCACAAGTTCAATACAGCATGGCGGTGCAAGACATTCGCTATTATCTCAATGGCTTATTGATGCAAGTGGAAGGCGACCAACTGCGCTTGGTATCCACCGATGGACACCGTTTGGCGTATTCTGCCACCACGATTGACGCGAATTTACCTAAAACCGAAGTGATTTTGCCACGCAAAACCGTGTTGGAATTGGTGAAATTATTGAATAAGCCTAATGAGGAAATTCGCATTGAATTATTGGGTAATCAGGTGCGTTTCCAATGCAATGATACGGTGATTGTCAGCAAAGTGATTGACGGCAAATTTCCTGATTATAACCGCGTGATTCCATTGGATAATGAGAAAATTTTTGTGATTTCACGCACGGATTTATTGGGCGCGTTGGAGCGTTCGGCGATTTTGGCAAATGAGAAATTCCGTGGCGTGAAATTGTTCTTATCAGCAGGTTTATTGCGCGTGTCGTGTACCAATAATGAGCAGGAAGAGGCACAGGAAGAATTGGAAATCGCGTATCAAGGCGATGAATTGGAAGTGAGCTTTAATATTGGTTATCTGACAGATGTGTTACGCAATTCTCATGGCGATGATGTGCAAATTGCGTTTGGCGATGGCAGCCGTTCTACTTTGTTTACCATTCCGAATGAGGCGAATTTTAAATATGTTGTGATGCCGATGCGGATTTAATGGCGTGATGTGTGGCGCGTGATTGGTTTCCTGAAAATTTCAAGTTGCCTTTCAGTACACGACAAAAATGGAGCGGCGACGGCTCGTCGCCATACTCTAAATGCACCACTAATTTCATTTTGATGAAATTCAATCATTGGCGACGAGCCGTCGCCGCTCCATGTGGCACGATTTAAATTTTGTCGTGTATTGAAAGGTTATCTAAAAATGCCCATCACATACTATGGAGCGCAAAACTGAAACGCGCCACCAGCCAAAAGCGTGGGTGCGGCGGCAAGACGCCGCGTTCTGGCAAATGTTCAGTAGCCTTTCAAAAAGTGTTGCACCCTGAAAGGCTGCTTGAAATTCATTGAAAATATCTATTTTGTTGTATTAATGATTAATTTAAGGCTATGGATGTATAATTTTTTAATGTTTTGATTTTTAGAAAGGATTTCGGTATGTGGAAACGGTCTGTGATTGCGTTGATGGTGGCGTGTTCTTTGGTTGGCTGTAAAGGTGGGGCTGGCTTGGATGAGGCAGTCGGGATGATTAAAACCATCACCAATTTGATTAAATTGGGTTCGTCTAGTGATTCTTCATCTGATTCATCATCGAATCATGAAAAATCTACTTTGTTACAGTTGCCTGCACCAACGGGTTTACGTTTGACACCGCCCAATTATGCGCCTGATATTTTGAATGCAACTGCCTACACCTACCGTTCTCCAATCAAATATACGCCGACTTCCACACCAACCGTTTATTTTGATGAGCGTGGAAAATTGGCTCTGAATCGTGTTGCCAATGGTTATTCACGCCAATTTTTGGGCAAAACGCGTGATGGTCGCGTGGTGGCGCAGGATTTTTATGATAACGGTGTCCCTCAAACCGCACCCTTTATATTTCGTGCCAATGCTGATGTGAATAGTTTTGATGCCAATATGACCGATGGCTTATTGCTGAATTTTGCGAAAGATGGCAGCCTAGAAAGCGTCTCGGAATGGGCAAACGGCAAAATATTGGGTGTGCAAAGTATTTATCGGCAACAAAAATTGTTTGCACAACTTTTGCCAGAAGAAAATGACGTTACCATATGGTTGCTGTATCCTACGGGTATTGTGAAGTCGCAATTAAAAGCCAATCAAAAGACCCAACATTTGGAAATTTTGGTGTTCCGTGAAGATGGTTCGGCATCTATGTTATGGAAACAAGCTGAAAATAGTTTGGCAATGTGGCGTCCAGATGGTCGTTCGGTAACAGAGCAAGATGATGATTTTAAAACAATGTTGCAGCAAAATCAGCAATTAACGCAAAATGTGTTAAACGAAATCAAAACATTAGAAACATTAAAATAAAATAGTCGTGATTTTCAGGCAGCCTTTTCAGGATTTCAGGCTGCCTGAAAATTTTTGAATGTGAAATATCAATGATTTTGTATCAGCAATTATGTTACAAAATTAAAAAATTTGGTTTTTAAAATATGAAGATAAGATTTTATTTGATTGCCATCAGCGCATTACTGGGACTGGCGGCGTGTGAAAAAACATCGCAAACCGTCAGCGAAGTCAAACATTTTGCTGGCAATTTAATCGGAGTGTCTGCCCCCAAAGCCAGCGACATCGTCTTGCAACTGCCAACGGTATCGCCAGAAGAACTGAATTTGACCGCTCAAACCTATCAGCGTTCCCAAAATCAGGTTGAGCAAGTGATTTATTTTGATGAAGATGGCAAAATATTAGACGCGCCTACGGCAGGCGGATTTTATCGTGAAGTGTTGGGTAAAACAGCTGATGGGCGTGTGATGGTGCAAGACTTTTATCACGACACGAAATTGCCACAAACCACTGTATTAACGATCAAAAATGGGGGAGATGTGCGGAATTTCGGCACATCTGTGCTAGATGGGCGCAATATTTGGTTTAATAAAGAGGGTGGATTACATTCTGTAGCGGATTATGCCAACGGCAGCATTCAAGGCGCACAAGCATTTTATTTCCAAAACAAATTGGTAGGTGCTGTGATGGCACAGAAAATGCTTGTTTTTCATGATGATGGGAAAATTTTAGCGGTGGTGGAAGCCGATTCAGATGCTCCTGCGGTAGTAAAAACCACGTTGTTTCGGCAAGATGGTTCGGCATTAGTTCAATCGCGCATGGAAGGCGAAAAAGTGTTGAGCGCAACCGCTTGGAAAGCAGATGGTTCGCAAATTCGCAAGCAAGCCGAATTGGACGTGGCAAAACAGGAAAGTTTGCCATTGAGCAAACGGGCTGATGATGTTTTGCGTTTGATGCACGAATGATTTCAGGCTGCCTAAAAATTTTTTAATGCCACACACTTGTTTCTAAATTAAAATAACCCCATATTTTGTCAATCATGTTGAACCCAAATCATTAAGTAAGGAAGAAATGATGTCGCAGAAGAAATTATTATCGCTGGCGGTGGTGTTGGCATTGGGCTTGAGCGCGTGTCATCAAAATAAAAATCAAGCAGAAACGGCGAAAACGCCACCTGCTGCATCGACCCCCGAATTTGTCAAAAAAGTTGAACCGACTGAAAATAATGGCACGGTGGGTATGCTGTTGCCTGATTTTACCGAATTGGTGGCGCGTGAAGGCGGTTCAGTGGTCAATATTCAGGCATTGAAAACACCTGAAGAAACACAGCCGAACACCAATCAAGACGGCTTGACGCAAGACGACCCATTCTATGAATTTTTCAAACGCTTGGTACCCAATAGCCCCAATATGCCTGAATTGGCTGAAGAAGATAATAATTTTGGTTCGGGCGTGATTATCAGCAAAGATGGTTATATTTTAACCAACACGCATGTGATTAAAGGCTTGGATAAAATCAAAGTTACTTTGAATGACAAACGTGAATATGATGCCAAATTAATCGGTTCAGACGAAAAATCCGACATCGCCTTATTAAAAATTGAAGCGCAAGATTTGCCGACTGCCAAAATTGGCAAACCTGATGAATTGAAATCAGGCGAATGGGTAGCAGCGATTGGTGCGCCGTTTGGTTTTGATAATAGTGTTACGGCAGGGATTGTGTCGGCAAAAGGGCGCAGTTTGCCAAATGAAAATTACACGCCGTTTATTCAAACCGATGTGGCGATTAACCCCGGTAATTCAGGTGGGCCTTTGTTTAATTTGCGTGGACAAGTGATTGGGATTAACTCGCAAATTTATAGCCGTAGCGGTGGATTTATGGGCATTTCATTTGCCATTCCGATTGATGTGGCGATGAATGTGGCAGAACAACTCAAAACCACAGGCAAAGTAGAACGTGGTCAATTAGGCGTTATTATTCAAGAGGTGACTTATGATTTGTCTAAATCATTTGGTTTGGACAAACCCACAGGTGCTTTGGTGGTCAAAGTATTGCCCAATAGTCCTGCGCAACGCGATGGTTTGCAAGTGGGCGACATTATTCGCAGTGTGAATGGGGCGCAAGTGCGTTCGTCTAGCGATTTGCCGATGGCGATTGGCGCGTTACCGCCGAGCAAAGAGGTGATTTTGGGCGTGTGGCGTAAGGGTCAGGAATTGAATTTGATTGTGAAATTGGGTTCAACCAGCGATACGCCTCAAGCGGCGCAGCAACATGAAACCACACAAGTGCCACATTTGCAAAATCAAGGTGCAGGTTTTGAAGTGCCTGCGGCTGGTTTGTTGTTGAGCGTGGAAGAGCGTGGTTTGGTGGTGTCCAATGTGGCGGGTGTGGCGAAAGAAGCAGGCTTTCAGCGTGGCGATGTGATTTTGCAAATTGGTGGTGCCGATGTGCGCGACCAAGCGACTTTAAACGAAGCGTTGGCACGCGCTGGCAAAAATGTGTCGGTTTTGGTGCAACGTAATGGCAATACGATGTTTTTAGCGTTGGTATTACCGTGATTTTGTGATTTAATTCAGGCTGCCTGAAAAGCCGTATCATTCGGTGTTTCAGGCAGCTTTTCAGTATATGGCTCTTTTTTGACAGGTTGTTGAATGTTTGCCAGAACGCGGCGTCTTGCCGCCGCACCCACGCTTTTAGGGAAGTGGCACGGAACGGTGCGTTCTCCGTAGGGGCGGATTTTATATCCGCCCTTTGTGAAATACGGAAACCAAAGTTTGTGGAAAGGGCAGATATGAAATCTGCCCCTACGAAACGGGAAGCTTGGCAAAGCCCACGTTATATCGTTGCGATGAAGTGCGGACGGTTCCGCACCACCACCCAAAAGCGTGGGTGCGGCGGCAAGACGCCGCGTTCTGGTAAACATTCAGCCATCTTTCAGAAAATGCTGTGCGCTGAAATGTCATTAGCCCCTAAAAATATTTGCAAAATTCAAATCTTTTTTTAAATCAATACTGTTTCTTCTATTTATCAAGGATTGTTTAAATGAGTATTTCATTACCACGCGGTGCCGTGATGGCAGACGTTGTCGCTTATGAATTATCAGCCGATGATATTGCGCGTTTGCAAGACCCTGCGGTGGGCGGCGTGATTTTGTTTCGCCGTAATTTTCAAAATGTGGCGCAGTTGAAAAAATTATGCCGTGATATTAAAGCGTTACGCACGCCTGAATTAATCATTGCGGTTGACCATGAAGGGGGACGCGTTCAACGTTTTATTGATGGTTTTACCCGTTTACCAGCCATGAATGTGTTGGGCGAAATGTGGGACAACATCAGCCCTGAAGCCGCTCAAGCTGCCGCCGAACAAATTGGTTGGGTATTGGCAACGGAATTGGCGGCTTGTGGCGTGGATTTGTCGTTTACGCCTGTTTTGGATTTGAATTGGGACAATCAATGTGCAGTAATTGGTAATCGCAGTTTTCACAAGCAGCCTGATGTGGTGGCAGCTTTGGCATTGGCATTGCAACGTGGTTTGAATCGCGGTGGCATGAAATCGTGCGGTAAGCATTTCCCAGGGCATGGTTTTGTGAATGGCGACAGTCATTATGTGTTGCCGCAAGATGACCGCTCATTTGCCGAATTAAGCCAATCTGACATCGCGCCATTTGCCGCATTAGCCAAACAAGGTATGGCAGCCGTGATGCCTGCTCATGTGGTGTATCCGCAAGTGGATTCGCAACCTGCTGGTTTCTCAAGTTATTGGCTGAAAACGGTGTTGCGTGAACAACTGGGTTTTGATGGTGTGATTTTCTCTGATGATTTGACGATGGAAGGGGCTTGTGGCGCAGGTGGCATTCGTGAACGCGCTCAATTATCGTTTGATGCAGGTTGCGATATTGTGTTGGTGTGCAATCGTCCTGATTTGGTAGATGAATTGCGCCAAGATTTCAGGCAGCCTGAAAACGGTCAATTAGCCGCACGTTGGCAAAATATGGCTTGCACCGTGTCGCCAGCCGAAGCGGAACAGATGATGCAAACCGATGAATTCAAAGCCGCTCAACAATTAACCGCTCAACTGTCCAGCCCCAAAGATTTGGCTGGCGGCGTGAAAGTGGGGGAAATGTTTTAATGTTTACAGGCATTGTACAAGGCATGGCGCGTGTGGTGGCGGTGTCGCAACCAACGGCAGATTTTCGCCGCCACACCATTGAATTGCCCGAACATTTGGCGCATTCCTTACAAATTGGCGCATCGGTGGCGCACAATGGCTGCTGCTTGACGATTACTGATATTGACGGACGCAATGTCTCGTTTGATTTGATGGCAGAAACATTAGCCAAAACCAATTTGGGTAAACTCAACGTAGGCGATTGGGTCAATGTGGAACGCGCCGCACGATTTGGCGATGAAATCGGCGGACACCTGATGAGCGGACACATCATCACCACCACCGAAATTGTGCGCGTAGAACACAGCGAATTGAACCAAACCGTATGGTTCAGGCTGCCTGAAAACGTGCGCGAATACGTATTAGAAAAAGGCTTTATTGGATTAGACGGTTGCAGCCTGACCATCGGCACGGTGCGCGAAGATGAATTTTGCGTTCATCTCATTCCCGAAACCTTGCGCCAAACCCTGTTTGGTAGCCGACAAGCGGGCGATGTGATTAACGTAGAAATTGACGCCCAAACCCAAGCCGTCGTGGCTACCGTCAAACGCGTTTTACATTCACAGGCAGCCTGAAAACCACCTTACCCCATTATAAATCAACATGAACTTTAACCTACTCCCCCTCATGCGCGACATGGGCGACGTTGTCCTCCTACGCTATCGCCCGATTGAACACTATCGCTATGGCTTACCCGTATTTCTGATTGCCATCTTGGGCGTGGGCGTGGCAAATGCCGTTGTGTTGCGACCCATTTTTGGTTACAGCCAAGGTATTTTAGCGTTTGCCATCGTCTTTGCCATACTCAAATGGCTACTGCTAACCCGCGCCACCACGGGCGTGTTGCACTATTTTGGCAGCCCACGTATTCCCTTTTTGGGCTATGCCTTGATGACCGAAGCCTTGATTTTGCCCTTTCTACTATTGCCTTATGTGCCTGAATTATCAATATTTCTATCATTTTGGCAATTATGGATTTTTTGGGCGCAATTACTCGGTTTTGCCGTGATTAGCCAGCAGCCGATAGGGCGTGTACTGATTGCCTATTTTGTGTATGCATTGCTGACCCTATTTTTTGGCATGATTTTTTTGAGCCTATTTGACGCAGCAGGCTGGATTGACCTCAAAGAAATGCAAATCCATTTACACCGATTTATGCATCCACATAACAGACCATAACCCATCATTCGCCAGAACGCGGCGTCTTGCCGCCGCACCCACGCTTTTGGGTTGGTGGTACGGAACGGCGCGTTCTTCATGGCTATCGTAGGTTAGCTCTCCGAGCCGCATGGAGCGGCGATGGCTCGTCGCCAACTATTTAAATCTCATCAAAATGAAATATTATGTTGATTTAAAATATGGCGACGAGCCGTCGCCGCTCCATGTTTTATTGTGTACTGAAAATGAAATGGTGAAATATCGGAACTGCATTTCACCAAGAAACAAAGGCGGATATAAAATCCGCCCCTACATCGCAATGATATGATTTCTTCCAAAATACAAATAATACCAATTATTTAACATAATTTAAAAGATAAAATTTACCTAACTATAATCATTTTAATACAATTTCTCTCAACTGTTTTTATATCAAGATAAAATTCTGGAATCACGGCTAAATGCAAATTATTTTTATCCAAATAA
>JBHARQ010000181.1:0-7618 GCA_041831015.1 Simonsiella sp.
TACAGTGTCTTGGCACTCAGGGTGGGTTCAATTTCCTACTCAACTGGATAGGTGAATAATACGTTGTTATCCACACAAGTGGGAAGATACAAGGGTGGGTGCTTGCACCCACCACATCAACGTGGCAATGTTTTAGCTCGCGTAGGTACGATTAGGCGCAAGCCGTAATCGTACGAATGCAATTAAAATTTCACAGAAACATTCGTACGGTTACGCTGTCGCTAACCGTACCTACGAAGAACGCACCGTTCCGCGCCACTTCCCCAAAAGCGTGGGTGCGGCGGCGCAACGCCGCGTTCCCGTTAAATCACAACGATTGTTTTTTCAGGCAGCCTTTACATTAATGAATTCAAATATTTCATAAAGGTTTGCACGCTCAAAATTGCCATTGCCACCACCACAATCGCACCGCAAATCGTCATCCAAATGGGGTGTTTGTAATCGCCCACAATCTTTGTTTTATACGCCGCCAATAAAATCAAACCCAATGAAATCGGCAAAATAAATCCATTCAATGCGCCCACCAATACCAAAACTTCTGCAGGACGACCAATCGTTGCCAATATCGCGGTAGAAATCACAATAAAACCAATAATCCAACCATTTTTATGCTGTTCAATTTTCGGATGAAATCCCGCAATAAACGATACAGATGTATAAGCCGCACCAATCACCGATGTAATAGACGCCGCCCAAATCACCATACCAAAAATCAACAAGCCCACTTGCCCAGCCACATGTTGAAATGGTGTTGCGGCAGGATTTTTGGGGTCAAGTGCCACGCCTTGCGACACCACGCCCAGCACGGCTAAAAACAGTACAACGCGCATTAATGATGCAATCAAAATGGCGGTAATGGAACCTTTGCTGACTTCGGGCAATGATTCTTTGCCTTTCACACCAGCGTCTAATAAGCGATGCGCTCCTGCAAATGTAATATAGCCGCCCACCGTGCCACCTACTAATGTAACGATTGCCATCGCGTCTAATTTTTCAGGAACAAAGGTTCGGGCAACCGCTTCGCCCATCGGCGGATTGGCTTGAAAGGCGACATAAACGGTTAAAGCAATCATGATAAAACCCATTAATTGGGCAAATTTATCCATTGCCTTGCCTGCCTCTTTAAATAGGAAAATAGCGATGGCAATCACGCCACTAATAATTGCGCCCGTTTCTACCGTCAAACCCGTCAGCAGATTAAACCCCAAGCCAGCACCGCCCACATTACCAATATTAAACGCCAAACCACCCATCACAATCAGCAACGCCAAAAAATGCCCCGCATACGGAAACACTTCATTGGCAATATCTTGCGCTCGTTTTCCCGACACCGCGATAATGCGCCAAATATTCAACTGCGCCCCAATGTCCAACAAAATAGACAATAAAATGACAAAACCAAAACTCGCCGCTAATTTTTCGGTAAATGTTGCGGTTTGCGTTAAAAAACCAGGACCAATGGCAGACGTTGCCATCAAAAATGCCGCGCCCAATAAAGCATTGCGGCGATTATTTTGTTGAGACATCATCATCTCCTTTACAATGATATTGACATAAAACCCATTTTAAAAAACAAATTCCCAATTTCAGGCAGCCTGAATGTTCACCCCATTTGCCAACAATGCCGCCCGAATCTCATCAGCAAAATCCAAAGCATGCACCCCATCGCCATGCAAACAAATACTATCCGCCTGCACCGACACCGTGCTGCCATCTACCGCCGTAACCGTCCCCTCTTTCACCATCTGCAACACCTGCGCCACCGCCTCCTCATTGCTTGCCACTTGAGCATCTGCCCGACTGCGCGGCACCAACGAACCATCAGCCAAATAACGGCGGTCAGCAAACACCTCCGAAATCACCCCCAAACCCACATCTTGCGCTGCCGAAAGATGCAGGCTGCCTGAAAGCCCCATCAACTTCAAGCTCCCATCAAAATCACGCACCGTCCGCGCAATCAAATCTGCCAAATGCCCATCTTTTGCCGACTGATTGTATAACGCCCCATGTGGTTTCACATAAGCCAACGCCACCCCTTCCGCCTCACACAACGCCCGAATTGCCCCCAACTGATACCGCAACCACGCCCGCAACACATCATCATCCAAAGCCATCGCACTGCGTCCAAAATTCGCACGGTCAGGGAAACTCGGATGCGCTCCCACACGCACCCCATGCCGCTTTGCCCAGCCAATCGCCAACCGCATCTCATCAGCTCCCCCAGCATGAACCCCACAACCAATATTCGCCGAAGTTACACGCTGCAACAACGGCTCATCTACCCCACAACCCTCTGCCAAATCAGCGTTCAAATCCACCCACATCACACACTTCCTATATAAAAAAACATTCTATCCATTCAGAGACATGGCGTATCGCCGCCATACCCACTCTTTTAAGTTACTGGCACGAAACCGCACGTTTTTCATAGCACAAATCACCATCAAAACGACCGCGCAATCTTCTCAATCTGATTCAAATACGCCCGATTACGCCTTTTCAACTTCTGCGCGTCTTGCGCCGTAGCAATTCTAAAAAACACCTTACTCCCAAACCGCACCTGCGCCAAACGACCCAAATCCCCAGCCGCCACCGTTGCAATTTTCGGATAACCCCCTGTCGTTTGCGTATCTGCCATCAAAATAATTGGCTGACCACTGGGCGGCACCTGCACCGTCCCAAACTGCACCGCATGAGACAACATCTCACATTGCTGCACACGCTCCAACACCCCACCGCCAAAACGATAGCCCATCCGATTACTATCACTCTGCAAAATCCACCCATTTTGCCAAAAACGATAATGCGCCTTCCGACTAAATTGCGAATATTCCGAAGACGGCAACGCATGAATCTGATTCGTCAAACCAATCGGCGCAATCCCCACATGACGCAAAGCACACTCCTCGCCACCAATCGCCAACACATCACCTGCACGCAACGCCCGACCCTCATGTCCACCAAATTGCGCCTTCAAATCCGTACTTTTCGCCCCCAACACATCAGGCACATCAAAGCCCCCATACACACACAAATAACCATACATCCCCTGCACCGCCCGCACCAAACGCAACGTTTGCCCCTTACGAACCGAATAACGCCAATAAGAATGCACCGCCTCCCCATCCAAATACGCCTCATAAATCGCCCCCGTGATACAAAACACCGTATCACGCTCAAACACCACCGTCATACTGCCCAACACCACCTCAATCGCCGCCGCATTTTCCACATTATTTAACAACAAATTACCTGCTTTCAATGCCAACGTATCCATCACCCCAGCGTGTCCCACCCCATAACGGCGCAAACCATATCGCCCCAAATCCTGAATACTCGCAAGCGTTTGACAAGATTCAATTCGCATCATCATTCAATCCTTTCCGCAACAAAACGCACCGTGTCGCCAGCTTGCAACAAAGTGGGCGGATGCCTATCCGCTTGAAACAACGCCAATTCCGTCCGCCCCAAAATCTGCCAACCAGCAGGCGATGCAAACGGATACACCCCCGTTTGCGCCCCACCAATCCCCACCGAACCAGCCGCAACTTGCGTGCGTGGCGTGGTGTGGCGCGGCGTGTGCAAATGTTCAGGCAGCCCGCCCAAATACGGAAAGCCTGCCTGAAACCCCATCATAAACACCGTATAAGAATAACTCGTGTGTTCACGCACAATATCCTGAATTGGCACACGATGAAATGCCGCCACCGATGCCAAATCCATACCAAATTCACCGCCATACACCACAGGAATGACCACATGCTTTCCCTGATATTCAGCAGCTTGCGTGTTGCGCCAAATCTCCAACAACGGCGCAACCAAATCATCCAACACCGTGTGATAAGACGTAAACACCGTTACATTATTCATGCCCACCACCACCTCGCTAACCGATTCAAGCGATTGCACACGGTCGGCAAACGCCCACAATTTTTGCTGATTGGCTAATTGAGCAGGCGGCTCTAGGCTACACACCAAGCCATTTTCACTGATAGGAACAATTTTCATGATGATGAACAAATTTGATTAAATGAAAAGAAATGTAATTTAATGTAATTTGTTTTCGCACATTTTGTCAATCAAAATCACAAGGCAGGCAGCCTGAAATATTGTGCGCTGATATTTTATCGGGAACGCGGCGTCTTGCCGCCGCACCCACGCTTTTTGGGTTACTGGCACGAAACCGTGCGTTCTCCATAGAACGGTAGCAACTGTATTTTTGCCCGATGGGGTTAAAAATACAGTTGCTACGAAAATCATTATTTATCATGTACTCAAAAGCGACCTAAAAATTAAATTTTATCGTGCTTGATATTGCGCGTGGTCGGTGCAGTAAACGGTTTCCACTTCGCAACGCGCAAACCAGCCATTGTCTTGACGACACATTTTCTTGGCGAGTTTGCCTACTTTTCGGAAATCATGATGTTGGGCGATGTACACATTATCAGGGCGCATCAAGCCACGTTTGTGCGACCACGCCGCCGCCGCGCAAGTATTTTGCAAAGCCGTTACACCAAAACAACCTGTTGTTCCATCAGGTAATTGTTGATTATATTGAGCGCAAAATTGTTGGATTTCGGTTTCGGCATCGGCTTGAGTGTTATTTTCACGGGTGGTTTTGGTTTGAGGAACGCTGTTGGCTTCGGTGGGGTTGTACCAAAAGCCGATGTAGCCGTGCGTGTTATCGGCAATGGCTTGGGGCAACCATAAAGCAAAGAGCAAGGGGAAAATTCGGGACAAATTCATGAATTAAAATCAAAGCATAAAATAAAACTCATGATTATACAAAGATTTTATAGCCATTCAAACAAAATAAAATAAACCATCAGGCAGCCCAAAAATCATTTTCAGGCTGCCTGATTTGATTTTTAGCGATATTTCACATTTTGCGCCACATCAATTTGCAACGCTCCTGATTGAACCAATTCATCAATCAACTGTATCACTGCTGATTCATCTAATTGTAACGAAGTCATCAAAACCTGCAACAATGCCGCTTTCTTTTTAGGACGATTTTTTTTCAAACAATTTAATGCTTGCTCCACTGCCGATGAGGGATGGCTGCTGGGAGATTCCAATAATGGCACAGAAACAGGTTGTTCCAATAATTTCGGCTCATACGTCAAGGCTGCAACCACTTTCTTTTCCATTTTAATTTCAATAGGTTGTGGCATTTCAGACTCGGACGATGAATGAGCATGACATGAACAAGCTGGAATATTTAAATCAGGCGTTTTCGGCAACAATTTATCCATCAACACCAACTCCGCATCAGGATAACGATTCAACAATTTATCCAACAACCGCGCCACTTTCTTACGGCGCGATGCCACGATAACCCCTGCAGTAGGTTCTTTTTTCAGAATTTTTTTTAATTCATTTGCCAACACATCAGACAATTTCTCACCCGATGGCGTATGTACCACTTTCGTGGCACGATGCGTTTTCGCAAATTGTTTTGCCAATTTACGATTGCGTTTCCGCTTGGTAAACAGCAACACCGCGCCCGCTTGTGGCGAAATATCTTGCAATGGCAAAGTTGGTTTCTCTAAATCAATCAGTAGATAAGACATTTTTATTTTCCTTCTTCATCGTTATAAAATCAATTTTCAAACAGCCTACTATTTCAGGCTGCCTGAAACTCAAATCGCCTGTGCAAATGCCTGAATAATCGGTTCAAGCAAATCATGTTTCGTTTTCAACGCCGCCTTATTCACCACCAAACGGCTAGAAATATCCACAATATGCTCCACCGCCACCAAACCATTTGCTCTCAAAGTACCGCCCGTGGACACCAAATCCACAATCGCATCGCTCAAACCCACCAACGGTGCCAACTCCATAGAACCATACAATTTAATAATATCCACATGCACCCCCTTTGCCGCAAAATGCTCCGCCGCAATGCTAGGATATTTCGTTGCCACACGCAAACGCATTCCTGCTTTTGAATGCGCTGCATAATCAAAACCTTGCCGCACCGCTACCATCATCTTACACGCTGCAATTTTCAAATCCAATGGCTGATACAAACCCTCGCCACCGTGTTCAATCAACACATCTTTGCCAGCAATACCAAAATCCGCCGCGCCATATTGCACATAAGTCGGCACATCGCTCGCGCGTACAATGACCAAACGGATATGTGGATGATTCGTATCAATAATCAACTTACGAGACGATTCAGGATTTTCCGTAGGCGTGATGCCAGCCGCCGCCAACAATGGCAACGTTTCTTCAAAAATACGCCCTTTAGACAAGGCAATGGTTAATGTTTGAGACATAATCATCCTAATTATTTAAATAAAATTCATCTTCAGGCAGCCTGAAAAATAATCATGTCGTCATTCCCGCGTAGGTGGGAATCCAAATTAAAAATAACACAAACTTTTGTTTAAAAATAAATTTCTTAAATTTAAAATGGATTCTCGCCTACCCAAGAATGACGAAGTTACACTTTTGTCGCATACCGAAAGGCGAGCAGAACATTTGCCAGAACGCGGCGTCTTGCCGCCGCACCCACGCTGCGCCCGTGGTAATGGTGAGTGGTCAACCAAAAATCATCACATATCAACAGATTGCCCAAAATACACATTCATATACAACCACTTTTATTATTCAGCCAACAATGCCCGAATATCCGCCGCAATTTGCGTACTTTCCGCGCCATACGGCTCAAACAATGCCGTTTCCCCTTTTTTATCAATCAAATACGCACCAGAAGTATGGTCAACATTATACAAAGTATCTGATTTCACTTCCGTTTTAGCAGACACAATCCGATATTGCTGTTTCACCACCGCAATATCCTTGCCCTGATTCGTATCCGTCAAACCAATAAAAGTCGGATTAAACTGCTTGGCATAACGCCCAATCAAATCAGGCGTATCACGGTCAGGGTCAACACTCACAAACACCACCGCCACATCCTTCGCCTGCTCGCCTAATTGCTGCAACGCCTCGCTGTAACTAAACAATTCCGTTGGACAAACATCAGGGCAATTCGTAAAACCAAACGCCAATACCACCACCTTCCCTTTTAAACTGCTCAACGAAAACGGTTTGCCGCTACCATCGGTCAGCGTGAAATCGCCGCCAATGTCGTCTTTGCGGATATTGACAGCTTTGGGGCTGGCAGATGCGGTGCTTGCCGATGCACTGGCGGTCTTGGATTCAGAAGATTGACTTTCGCTGGCAGCAGCCGTGCTGGCTGAAGCAGCAGATGTTGAATGAGAAGAAGGTGATTGATTACAAGCAACCAACAAAGCAGCCGTAACCATTAAAACCATTTGTGAACGCGTAAACATCGTGTTTGCCCCGATTTGAAATAAATGAAATATGAAAACACTTGCATCATAACGCTGCAGCCTGAAAACTGCAAACGCAAAAAAAATCCCTTGATTTTTATCAAGGGATTTTGAATTTGGCGCGGTGGACGGGGCTCGAACCCGCGACCACTGGCGTGACAGGCCAGTACTCTAACCAACTGAGCTACCACCGCGCATGGTTATCGCGGAAAGGAGACACGACAACCAATAAACTGGTGGGTGATGACGGAGTCGAACCGCCGACATTCTGCTTGTAAGGCAGACGCTCTACCAACTGAGCTAATCACCTA
>JBHARQ010000182.1:0-4257 GCA_041831015.1 Simonsiella sp.
GTGTTTGGTTTTAGGCTGGTTTATTTCTGTCCTATGCTGTTATTTTGGTTTTCGCTTGCGTACCCGTAAAAAAACGGTTTTGGTATATCTACCTTTTGGACGAGGCATCGTTGCAGAAACTTTACCAGATGTAGAATGGATACGATTAGAACAACCTGAAGTACCTACCCAAGATATTCAAGGCTATGTTGTGGATTTGCGTGCGGATGATTTAGGTGCAGAATGGCAAAAATTTTTAGCAGAACAAACGCTTAAAGGTATTCCTGTTTATCATATTCGCCAAATGGAAGAAATGCTGACTGGGCGTGTTCGCATTCGTCATATGTCTGAAAATGAATTAGGCTCATTATTACCTTCTCAAGGTTATATGCAGGTTAAACATATTTTAGAATCTGCCTTAATTATTTTGTCTTTGCCATTGGTATTACCCATTGTTTTCATTACTGCGTTGTTGATTAAATTGGAAGATGGCGGTTCTATTATTTACACACAACCACGCATTGGCTATCGCGGTGAAACCATCACAGTTTATAAATTACGCAGTATGCGTGAAAACACAAGCGAAACCGTTACAACAAGCAACGATGACCGCATTACTAAAGTAGGTCGTGTGATTCGTAAAACTCGGATTGATGAAATCCCTCAATTTATCAATGTATTAAAAGGTGAAATGAGTTTAATTGGTCCTCGTGCCGAATTCAAAGGTTTTGCGGAAGAATTAGAGCGTGAAGTGCCATTTTTTGCTTATCGCCATATTGTGAAACCCGGTATTTCAGGCTGGGCACAAGTCATGCATGGCTATGCAACAGGTGCTGAAGAAACGCAAGTGAAAATTGAATATGATTTCTACTATATTAAGCATTATTCTTTCGCCCTTGATGTTTTAATTTTCTTCAAAACCATCAAAACCATGCTTACAGGTTTCGGCGCACGATAAATATTGATAACAAAAGGCAGTTTGACTTCCCATCAAACTGCCTTTTTCATCTTCTCAATTAATTAGCCATGCAACTCACGCACGCGTTCTACTTCTTCTGCGCTACCCAATACCACTGCCACGCGCTGATGTAATCCAGTTGGTTGAATATCCAGCATATTTTCTCGTGCATTGGTGGACAATCCGCCTGCTTGTGCCAATACCAAACTCAATGGATTGCCTTCATACATCAAGCGTAATTTACCTGCTTTGCTCGGGTCTCGGTTGTCTTTGGGGTACAGGAACACGCCACCGCGCATCAAAATGCGATGCACTTCAGCCACCATGCTAGCAACCCAGCGCATATTGTAATTTTTACCGCGCACACCATCTTTGCCTGCCAGTAATTCGTTGATATATTGCTGAATAGGTGCTTCCCAATGGCGTTGGTTGGACATATTGATGGCAAATTCGGCGGTTTGTTCAGGGACGTGTAACTGATTGTGCGTTTGGATAAATTCGCCTTGTTCGTTTAATGTGAAAACATGAACACCGTGTTTAAAAGTCAGCACCAACAAAGTTTGTACACCATACAAAACATAGCCCGATGCCACTTGGTCGCGCCCTTTTTGCAAGAAACTTTCGGTTTTCAGGCTGCCTGAAGGTTTCGTCAACACGGAAAAAATCGTGCCAATAGAAATATTCACATCAATATTAGACGAACCATCTAGCGGGTCAAACAGTACCAAATATCCGCCCGATTCATTGCCCGCCACAAAATCATCTTCTTCCTCACTCGCCAAACCTGCCACATTGGGATTGGCACGTAATGTATCAATCAAAATTTGATTGGCAATCACATCTAATTTTTTCTGCGCCTCGCCTTGCACATTACCCGTTCCCGCCTCGCCCAACACGCCCGACAACGCCCCCAAGCGCACATTACGGCTGATTTGCGTACACGCTTTGACAATGCTTTCAACAGTGCTGATTAATTCAGCAGGAATGGCGTGTTCTGTACCATGTTGTTGTAAATATTGATGAAAAGTTTGCATAATAATTCTCCAAGTTTTGTAGTTAATGTGATTAATCCGTTATTTAATCTGAAAATCCAATTCAAACCGCGCACCATCATCTTGCGCCAATAAAGCCGTTAATTCAGGCATCGTCTGTTGCAATAATTCAGGCAATACATACGGCGGATTGATAATAAACATACCGCTACCGTGCATACCAAATCCATCAGCGCGTGGTGTATGTACTTGTAATTGCACATGTAAATAACTTTGTGGGTATAATTTTTGCAACTGTTTCGGCAAATCACGGCTTTCCGCACGGCTCAAACACGGATACCACACCGCATAACAGCCTTGCTCAAAGCGTTTCAATGCCTCTTTCAAAGTCTGCACCACTCGCGCATAATCTTGTTTTTGCTCATAAGGTGGGTCAATCAACACCACCGCACGACGTGTAGCAGGCGGTAACAAAGCAATCAAACCTGCAAAACCATCTTCTTGTTTGATTAATGCGCGTCTGCCCAAATTTGCCTCGCGCATATTATTAATTAAATGCTGAAAATCAGTTGGATGCAATTCAAACAGGCGTAATTTATCCGTTTCACGCAATAAACTTTGCGCCAACCAAGGCGAACCGCCATATAAATGCTCATTCGGCAAATAACCGCGCAAATGGGCAACAAATTCCGCCAATGGCGCAGACAAAGACGGCGCAGAGCGCAATCGCGCAATGCCATCAACAAATTCCCCCACTTTTTGCGCCTGCTCGCTCTGCAAATCGTACACGCCTGCGCCACTGTGGGTATCAATATAAAAATACGCCTTATCTTTTTGATTAAAATAATCTAATATCAGATATTGAACAAAATGTTTTAACACATCGGCATGATTGCCTGCGTGGAAAGCGTGGCGGTAACTTAACATAATTTATTTCATTTCTTTTCAGGCAGCCTGAAAATGGTTCATGATGTCATTAGCCATTTATTTTTTCTCGGCTTGCGTCCAATCAATTTGTTTAAAATCAAAGCGTAATAAAACACGGCGGTCAGCTGGATTTTCCGTAGGACTGGCATCGTTTTCGCCTCGTCCAACGGCAGTCATTTTCGCTAACAATTCCGCTTTATGTGGAAAATCAGGCATTTCCGTATCAATATAAGTCAAAACCGCGTTGGCGCGTTCGGTGCTCAATTTCATATTAGACGCATAACCACCCACGCTGTCAGTATGCCCTTCCACAATCAAACGGGTAATTTGTTCCTGCTGGTCGCTGGATAATTGCTCAAACACGGTTTGGGCAAAAACAGGCATCAGTTGATTTAAAACCTCTTTACCTTCAGGGCGTAACACCGCTTTGCCTGATTCAAAAGCAAAGTCTGCCGCAATATTCATATCGCCCGTGCGTGGATCGGTTTCAATTTCCAAGCCACTGTTTTTCAATGCCATTTGTACATCTTTAACAATTTCATCGCGTTCCGCATTTTGATTGACCAAAATCGCAATACTCAACGTCAAAAAAATCGCCATCAAACCCGTCATCAAATCAGACAAGGCAATCCAAGTCGTTGCCTCATCTTCCATTTCCATGGGCGGCTCTTCATACATTTGTAACATAATGTGTTCCTATTATTCAGGCTGCCTGAAAATTATGAAAATTTAGTAGAAAATAACTTTTTATTTTCATTGCTTAATTCGGCTAATTCTTGTTCCAATTTCTTGAATGGATCAAGCGGATGACTGCTCATCGTTTCCGACACCTTGGTCGGCGTACTCAATGGCTGTGCGCTAACAGGCGCAGTATGCCACTGTTTCATCGTTTCCATCATTTGCTGATTCAATTCATTTTGTTGCTGTAATTGCTGGCTGATTTGCAGCAAAATTTGCGTTTGCGCGTCCATTTTTTGATTAAACGCATTCATCATATGGTCATGAAATTCCGCACTATGATTAGTGTAAGGAATCAACAGCTTACTAATTGTCTTACTTAACGTTTCTTGAATATGGCTCAATTCTGCCAAATACGGGGCAAATTCAGCTTGCTTTTGCAAATGCTGTTGCATTTCTGGCGACCAATTCGGGCTGGCTGACACATTCAGGCTGCCTGAAACCGAATTTTCATCAAATGAATGATTTTGCAACGTTTTATTTAATTGCTGCGTGGCATTCAGTTGAGCCGCCAAATATTGCAATACCGACTCATGATTTTGTTGCGTGGCTTTATTTTGCTGTTGATGTTGTTGAATTGCTTTATATTTTTCAGATTGGCTGCGATGATGATAAATGGCATTGACCACCACATTCAACATCATAAACACCGCCGCCGAACCA
>JBHARQ010000183.1:0-14921 GCA_041831015.1 Simonsiella sp.
GCGAGGACTACGCGTCCAGCGAAACACTTTTTAAAAAAGTAAGCCAAATAGGCGTAGCGCAGACCTGCCAAATTCTTATCTTGTCGTAGGGGCGGATTTCATATCCGCCCTTGATGAAGTACAGAAATCTAAGTTTGTGGATAGGGCAGATATAAAATCTGCCCCTACGAAACGGAGAATTTGGCAAGCCTGTACTACGAAGAACGGACGGTTTCGTACCACTACCCCAAAGCGTGGGTGCGGCGGCAAGACGCCGCGTTCTGGCAAATCAAGGTCGCTTAACAATGGAGCAGCTTTGGTATGAATCCAACGGTTTTGATAGCGATTGAAATAAACCACTTGAAATTTTGTCAATTCATCTTAACTTTTCTTGTCAAACTGGTTACAATGAAAATGTTTCAAGTGATTACATTTGAAATATCAACAAAAAGTCTAATATTTTCAAAGAGGATTGTCATCATGAACCCGATTTACATTACATTCGGGCTGTATCTGATTGCCGTTCTGGGCATCGGCTTTATTGCCTATTTTTCTACGCGTAATTTTTCGGATTACATTTTGGGCGGACGCAGTTTGGGGGCGTTTGTGACGGCGATGTCGGCAGGCGCGTCTGATATGTCGGGCTGGCTGCTGATGGGTTTACCGGGGGCGATTTATGCGTCTGGTTTGATTGAAGCGTGGATTGCGATTGGCTTGACCATCGGCGCGTATTTCAACTGGCTGCTGGTATCGGGCAGACTACGCATTCACACCGAATTAAACAACAACGCGCTCACGCTGCCTGAATATTTCGCCCACCGTTTTGGGCAACACGGCAAATTGATGAAAATTGTGTCCGCGTCTATTATCTTGTTTTTCTTTACGATTTACTGCGCTTCGGGCGTGGTGGCGGGGGCGCGTTTGTTCCAAAGTTTGTTTGAAGGCATGAGCTACGAACAGGCGATGTGGTTGGGCGCGGGCGCAACGATTGCCTACACGTTTATCGGTGGTTTTCTCGCGGTGAGCTGGACAGATACATTGCAAGCCACTTTGATGATTTTCGCCTTGATTTTGGCACCTGTGATGGTGTGGCTGACTTTGGGTGGCGCAGACCAAATGAATGCTGCGATTGCTGCTGCGTCTGCCAAATCGGGCATTAGCTATGGCAGTCTTGCGCCTGCGAATGCGATGGGCTGGCTGACCGCGATTTCCGCTGCCGCTTGGGGTTTGGGTTATTTCGGGCAACCGCATATTTTGGCGCGTTTCATGGCGGCAGACAGCGTGAAATCCTTGCACAAAGCACGCCGTATTGGTATGACTTGGATGGTTGTTTGCTTGGGTGGCGCGGTGGCGGTGGGCTATTTTGGTATCGCGTATTTTGGCGCACACCCCGACCAAGTGGGCGCAATGGGCGGTAAAAATGAACGTGTTTTCATTGCTTTAACCACATTATTATTTAACCCTTGGATTGTGGGCGTGATTTTATCGGCAATTTTGGCGGCGGTGATGTCCACGTTGTCTTGCCAATTATTGTTGTGTTCAAGCGCGATTACCGAAGATTTCTACAAAGGTTTCTTGCGTCCGAACGCTTCGCAATCTGAATTAGTGTGGTTGGGTCGAATTATGGTGTTGGTGATTTCGGTGATTGCGATTTGGATTGCCACCGACCCTGAAAGCCAAGTGTTGAAATTGGTAGAAAATGCGTGGGCTGGTTTTGGTGCGGCATTTGGCCCTGTGGTGATTTTGTCGCTATTTTGGAAACGCATGACCGCCAAAGGCGCGATTGCTGGCATGATTGCGGGCGCGTTGGTGGTGATTATGTGGGACAGAATTTTTACCGAACCGTCTGTTTTCCAACAAACTTATGAGATGATTCCGGGCTTTATCGCGTGTATTTTGGGCGTGGTGGGCGTGTCTTTGTTGGACAAAAATCCTGCTGCCGATGTGGTGAGCCGTTTTGAGCAAGCCGATAAATTGTATCGCGATGCCAATTAATTAATCATGTTGTTATTTTAAATTTTCAGGCTGCCTGAAAGCTGTTTGATGGCAGTTTCAGGCAGCCTGAAACGTATGGAGAAGATGATGTCCACTGCTATCAATAAGCAAACTTTCAAAGCCGCAAACAAAGCCCCTGTTGTCATTAAACGCAAAGAAAAAGCCTATGTCTTATTGACACAAGAAGCGTATTCGCGTTTGTTGATGTCGCAACCCAGCGCATTAGATTTGATTATGAATGCGGATTGCCCTGATGTTTCGGAAATTGATTTGCCCATTCCGCCACGAAGCAATGCACAACGCCGTGAAGTGGATTTTGGAGAAGAATAATGTATTTATTAGATACCAATGTTTTATCTGAAACCCGAAAAATTCAGAAAAATCGCGCTAATTTAGGTGTTGCTCAATGGTATGCCAGCGTATTGCCGCAGCAGTTATATACCAGTAGCGTGGTTATTATGGAAATTCAGCGCGGTATTTTAAATATGGCGCGAAAAGATACGGCTCAAGCATTGAGTTTACAAAAATGGTATCAATCTATTGCCAAACCATTGGTTATCAATAGAATTTTACCAATTACAGAAACCACAGCCGAAATTTGCGCCAATTTACACGTTCCCAATAAATCGCCTGAAAACGATTCATGGATAGCTGCAACAGCGATTCAACATAATTTAATCTTGGTAACGCGCAATGTGGCTGATTTTCAGCATTCTGGCGTTCAATTACTTAATCCTTTTTCTGACTAAATTTTCTAAACGAAAGGACACGCAATATGTTCCAATTCGCTCATTCCCCCCAAACTGATTTACGTCAAGCCATTACCGTTGCGTATCGCCGCGATGAAATTGAAGCGGTGCAAGATTTGTTGCAACAAGCGCGTATGAGCGCGGACGAGCAATCCGCAGCCAACGAATTAGCCAAAAAATTGGTTACCCAAGTGCGCGAAAATCGCACCAAAGCCAATGGCGTGGACGCATTGATGCACGAATTTTCATTGTCCAGCGAAGAAGGCGTGGCGTTGATGTGTTTGGCGGAAGCCTTGTTGCGTATTCCCGATGCGGCAACACGCGACAAACTCATTCAAGACAAATTGTCGCAAGGCAACTGGCAGAACCATTTGGGTAACAGCCCGTCTTTGTTTGTGAATGCGGCAGCGTGGGGCTTGCTGATTACGGGCAAATTAACCCACACGCCCAACACCGACACGCTTTCAGGCAGCCTGAACCGCGTGTTGAACAAAGGCGGTGCGCCTTTAATTCGCGCTGGCGTGGATTACGGTATGCGTATGCTCGGCAAACAATTCGTAACAGGTCAAACCATTGACGAAGCGTTACAAAATGGCAAAGAACGCGAAAAAATGGGCTACCGCTATTCGTTTGATATGTTGGGCGAAGCCGCCATGACCGAAGAAGACGCGCAACGCTATTATCAAGATTATGTCAATGCCATTCACGCCATCGGCAAAGATGCCAACAACGCAGGCATTTATGATGGCAACGGTATTTCTGTGAAATTGTCTGCCATTCATCCGCGTTATGTTCGCGCACAACACGAGCGCGTGATGAATGAATTATTACCTAAATTAAAACAATTATTTATCTTGGCGAAACAATACAATATCGGTTTGAATATTGATGCCGAAGAAGCCAATCGCTTGGAATTGTCGTTGGATTTAATGGAAAAATTGGTGTCCGACCCTGATTTGGCAGGCTACAACGGCATTGGTTTTGTGGTGCAAGCATATCAAAAACGCTGTCCGTATGTGATTGATTATTTGATTGATTTGGCAAGACGCAATAACCAAAAATTGATGATACGTTTGGTCAAAGGCGCGTATTGGGACAGCGAAATCAAATGGGCGCAAGTGGACGGCATGAACGGCTATCCTGTGTACACGCGCAAAGTGCATACCGATATTTCCTATTTGGCGTGTGCGCGTAAATTGCTGGACGCGCAAGACGCGATTTTCCCACAATTCGCCACCCACAACGCCTACACGCTTGCAGCCATCTACCAAATGGGTCAAGGCAAAGAATTTGAACATCAATGCTTGCACGGTATGGGCGAAACCTTGTATGACCAAGTGGTGGGTGAACAAAATTTAGGTCGCCGCGTTCGCATTTACGCGCCTGTGGGTACGCATGAAACCTTGTTGGCATATTTGGTGCGCCGCTTGTTGGAAAATGGCGCAAATACTTCATTTGTCAATCAAATTGTTGATGAAAACATCAGTATTGACGAATTAATTCGCAGTCCGTTTGATACGATTGCTGCCGAAGGCATTCACGAACATGGCGCGTTGCCGCACCCGTATCGTTTGTATGGCGATGCGCGTTTAAATTCAAAAGGCATTGATTTGTCAAATGAAATTGTGTTGCAAAATTTGCAGGCGGAAATGAATGAAGCCGCTCGTCAAAGTTTTCAGGCTGCTTCGTTGCTCAATGGCGAAACACGCGAATTGGTAACAGCGCACATCATTCGTAATCCAACTAATCATGATGACGTGGTGGGGACGGTGTCGTTTGCCACGCCCGATGTGGCGCGTGAAGCGATTGATATTGCCGTAGCCGCGCAGCAAAAATGGTCGGACACACCGCCAGCCGAACGCGCAGGCTGCCTGAAACGCTTTGCCGATTTGTTGGAAGCGCAAATGGCAACCGCGATGATGCTTGCCGTACGCGAAGCAGGCAAAACGCTCAACAATGCGATTGCTGAAGTGCGTGAAGCTGTTGATTTTGCGCGTTATTATGCCGAAGAAAGCATCAGCACGCTGCCTGAAAAAGCCAAAGGCGCGGGTGTCATGGTGGCGATTAGTCCGTGGAATTTCCCGTTGGCGATTTTTGTGGGTGAAGTAACCGCAGCGTTGGCGGCGGGTAATGCGGTGGTGGCGAAACCTGCCGAGCAAACCAGTTTGATTGCCCATTTTGCGGTGAAATTGTTGCATCAAGCTGGCGTGCCAACCGATGTGTTGCAACTGGTTTTGGGCGCGGGCGATGTGGGCGCGGCTTTAACGCAAGATACGCGCATTGGTGGCGTGATTTTCACAGGTTCAACCGAAGTGGCGCGTTTGATTAACCAAACATTAGCCAAACGCGATGACAACCCCGTATTGATTGCCGAAACAGGCGGACAAAACGCCATGATTGTGGACAGTACCGCGCTGCCTGAACAAGTGGTGGCAGACGTGTTGAATTCTGCGTTTGATAGTGCAGGGCAGCGTTGTTCTGCGTTGCGTATTTTGTGTTTGCAAGAAGACATTGCCGACAAATTCATTCACATGATTCGTGGTGCGATGGACGAATTGCGTGTGGGCGATACGCGCGAGTTGTCAACCGATATTGGCGCGGTGATTGACGTAGAAGCGCAAAATAATTTGTTGTTTCATATCAATCACATGAAAGCCACCGCCAAGTCATTCCACGAAATCAAGCTGCCTGAAAATGTAACAGGAACGTATGTTGCGCCGATTATGTTTGAATTGAATGATTTGAGCGAATTGAAACGCGAAGTGTTTGGGCCGGTATTGCACGTTATTCGTTATCGTGCGGAAGATTTGGATAACTTGATTGAGCAAATCAATTCAACAGGTTATGCATTGACACACGGCATTCACAGCCGCATTGAACGCACCGTGAGCCACATTCGCAACCGCATTGAAGCAGGTAATGTGTATGTAAATCGCAATATTGTGGGTGCGGTGGTGGGCGTGCAACCGTTTGGCGGACATGGTTTGTCTGGCACTGGCCCGAAAGCTGGCGGTTCGTTCTATGTTCAGCGTTTGAGCCGTTTAACGCGTTGGGCGTTGCCGAAAATCACACGTTTGGGTGCAGCAGACGAAACCGCGTTGAATCAAGTTCAGGCTGCCTTGCACGATTTGAATGTGGCGGCAGACGTGAAATTGGTGTTGGCGGGCAAATTGGGACAAGCGCGTGTGTACACCTTGCGTGGCGCGGAAATGTTGTTGCCCAGTTGCACAGGCGAACGCAATACCGTGAATTGGCACGCGCCCAAACACGTTTGGTTGTATGGCGGCAATGTGGCGAGCGCGTTTGGGGCATTGATTGAGCTGGTGGCGGCTGGCGCGAAAGTGTTGGTGGCAGCCGATTCGCCATTGGCGGATTATGCCGACAAATTAGCTGGTTTGCTGACGATTTTAGCCAGCCCAGCCCAAGACAAAGCGGTGGAAACCGTGATTGCGTTGGACAATTTGCCGACCGACATTCGCCAAACCTTGGCAGCGCGAGACGGCGCGATTGTGCGCGTGATTGATGCGCGTTGGGGATTGGACATGGCGCAGGTGTATCAAGAAATTTCGTGCAGCGTCAATACCACCGCAGCAGGTGGTAATGCCAGTTTGATGGCGACTTCTGACAAATAACCATCATCAAATCAAAAAGCTGCCTGAAAACAACATTTCTGTTTTCAGGCAGCTTTTAAATTGTAAATGGATAAAACCAAAACGCGAACGCGGCGTCTTGCCGCCGCACCCACGCTTTTAGGCGGTGGCACGAAACACGAGCGCGTCAAAAATCACCCAATGTCGCGCACACAATAATCCCACCTAAACCTGCTTGTGGCGACAAATAAAAAATCTGCCACTCATCGCCGCTATGCAAATAATACGACAATACAGGAAATTCCGCCGCAATCCGCGCAGGCAGCGTGGACAGCGAATACTCATGCAAATCAAACAACACATTATGCGGAAAAAAACCACTAAACGAAAAATCCACCACATTCAAAAATTCACGGTCAGGCAAATTTTCAAAGCTCAAAACCAACTTATCTTCGTCATGAATATGACGCAATGCCGTTAAACGCGCATTTTTCAAACTCATTAGCGTTCTCTCTCCCTTTCAGATATTCTGAAAGCAATAAACGTGGCGTATCGCCGCCACACCCACTCTTTCAGGTGTGGCGGTTCAACCACTCGCGATGATGGCAACGTGAGCCAAAGCCCACATCAGACCATCACATCAAACACAATCAACTTGGAATCAAACCAGTACGCGTCTTACGATTATCATTGACACGCTTACCATTTTTGCGAATCCCATAAGCGTTAGATGAATTGCTACCCACCGCATCGCCTACCGATACCCCACGACTCAAGCCCATCACAGTTGATGTACGAGCCGAAACTTTGGTAATTGGATTTTTAGATGATTGATTATTAGCAGGTTTGCTACCTACGCCCGATACTTTCAGAACCTGACCAACACGAATGCTATTGCCACGCAAATTATTCGCATTCACCAAATCAGCCACATTCAAATTATAACGTTGCGCGATATTAAACAAAGTGTCGCCTTCACGAACGCGATGCGTGGTTGCATTGGCAGCTTGTTTTTGCTCACGAATTGCTTTAGAGATAGGCTCACCAGCTTCACGCGCACGACGCAATGCTGCCAATTCTTGCGCTTGCTTCAATTTTTCAGCACGAGCCAATTCTTGCTCTTTACGTTTTGCTTCTTTGGCTTCAGCAATTTTAGCGGCTGCTTTTTCGCGTTCTGCTTCACGTTTAGCGGCTAATTTTTCCGCTTTTTCACGTTCCGCTGCCTCACGCTTAGCGGCTGCCAAACGAGCGGCTTTTTCACGTTCTGCTGCTTCACGTTTGGCTTTAGCAGCGGCGGCTTTGGCAGCTTTCGCTTCTTTCAATGCTTTGGCTTTTTCATTTGCCAATGATAACAATGGGTCTTGTGCAGACGCAGGCGTATCAGGCAAATCAATTTCCAAAGCAGCCGCATTATTATTGAAAGCCAATGGTTGAGAAGCTGCTTTGCCATTGATTTCAGCATCAATTAATGCCATTTCTTCCGCACTCATCTGCACATTGTTAAAGGCAACAGGTGCAGTCGGCGTTTGAACCGCAGATGCCACAGGTGTAGCAGGTGTTGTTTCAACTTTGCTTGCCGCAACTGTGGTTACGGCTTCAATTGGTGCAGGAGCGGCTTCATTTTTGCGTTCAATGGTTTGAACGGTATTTTTAGCAACTGATGTGAAATCTGTGTTGCTGGGTTGGTTTAAAATGAAATTTTGTTGCACCATCATGGCATTAGATGTGGCTTCTGCCTTGAATGGGTTTACAGCAGGTTTGGTTTGAGCAACAAAATTGGTGTTGGTAATAATAGGTTGTTTTTGTTCAACAAATGTATCTGGCGTATCATCTTTATCAACAGATACAAAATTCACCGCGATGGCATTGGTATTTTTATTACCATTTTTCGCTACCAATACGCTGCGACCTGCTGATACACGACTACCATTTAAGCCATTTAAACGGCGTAATTCGTTAATATCCGTGCCTGTTTGTGCGGCAATTTCGGATAATGACATGCTGTAGCTAGGTGTAAACACGTCCCATGACAACATGGATTTGCTGTCATTGTTTTTGTAATTGGCTTCAAATGTGCTGGCTGCTGCAACAGGCAACAACATTTTGCGACCATTTTTAGGAATGAATACAGGTGTTTTAAATGCTGGATTCAATGCTAAAAATTCGCTTTCAGAGATATTTGCCAAATGCGCCGCCGCCATAATATCTACAGGATTATTGACGGTAACGGCTTTAAAATAAGGCGAGTTTTGAATATCAGGTAAATCCAATCCAAATGCTTGTGGATTACGCACTAAATTGCGTACCGCTAATAATTTGGGTACATAATTGCGTGTCTCGGCAGGCATTTTCAGATTTTCATATGTTGGTGCCATACCTGACGCTTGAGCGCGGCGTACGGCACGGGTAACGTTGCCTTCGCCCCAGTTATAGGCAGCCAGTGCCAATGACCAGTCGCCAAATAAGCCGTGCAGATATTGTAAATAGTTCAATGCGGCATCGGTTGCAGCATAAACGTCATGACGTCCGTCATATAATGGGGTTTGTTCCAAGCCATAGTGGCGACCTGTGGCAGGCATAAATTGCCACAAACCAGACGCACCAACATGTGAACTGGCTTTGGTAACATACGCGCTTTCAATGAAAGGCAGTAATGCGATTTCAGCAGGCATACCGCGTTTTTTCACTTCTTGCACGATGTGATACATATAGGGTTTGCTGCGATTTAGGGTACGATTGAAGTACGCGCTATTATTTGCAAATTTGTTCTCATGGCTGCGAACCAAGCTGGAATTAACTTCTGCCATGCGAAAATCGTTGCGTAGTGAAGTCCACACGCTGCCGCCATATGATTTTTTGGTTTCAGTACGCGTGTTATAGTTGTTGCTGCTGTACTTAATTTCATCACTCAATGCTGATGCGTTCAGACGCATCATTGCCATACCTGCATCATTTGCCATGTCTTTGGCTTGTGCTACGGTAGGGATAACGCAAAGGCTGCTGACAGCAATAGCAAGAGACTTAAATGTTTTCATAGTGTTAAAAATTTGCTTAATGCAAGGAAATTGTCTGGATAACATAATCGTAAGGTTTTATAGTTTATGTGTCAATCAGATAATACGGTAAAATGGTAACAGACAGGTTTTTTTTATTATACTTTGACAAAAAAATTAGCAATTTGTGTGCCAAATGAGACAGATAGGAATTGGTTGTTATGAAAAAGGGTAAAAAAAGTGGTGATTATTTAAAGGGTTGGCTGATGGGGACACCGCTGGGGCGATGTTTGTATCAGCAAGAAAGGGAATGGTTGGAAATATATTTGGATAATTTATTGCCGCAAGTTATTTTGCAAATGGGTGCAAATATAGGACATTTCAGGCTACCTGAAACATCGATTTTTTTAACGCAAGATGTGATATTGCCAGCCGATGTATTATCCGAAATCATGCGAACGCCTTGGCAATCGCAAACCTTTGATGCGGTGTGGGCGGCGCATACGGTGGATGATTTGGGCGATGCCGATGAAATACGTTTGTGGTTAGCAGAAATGTGGCGGATTGTGAAACCACATGGTCGGTTAATTTTGACGGGGTTTAATCCCTATTCGTGGTGGCGATTGGGCGCATGGTGTGATGTACCTGATGTCTCGCATAGCATGGCATTATCTGATTTGAAAAAAATGGTTGAATCCAATGGTTGGAAAATAGAGCAGGGGCGATTTATGAATTATTTACCGCCGATTCAATCTGAACAATGGTTAAAGAAATTGGCGTGGTTGGAAATGGCGGGAAATCGGTGGTTTCCGCATGGTGCGGCGGTGTATGGCTTGATATTGCGTAAAGATGTGGCAGGCATCACGCCCACACCCGAATTGAATTTTTTAGATGAATTGGCAGATGAGCCTGCATTTGCATTGGCAAGAAATGAGTATAAATCATGATTTATTTAGAACACGGCGCGACCTTACCCGAACATCTCGCCACATGGCGCAGCGATTTCAGGCTGCCTGAAAACGGCGTTTACCTGATTTACGATGGCAACGCTTTATCACTCGCTAAAGCAGGCGAAAAAGGGCGCGTCAGCGTTGATTTTGCAGGCGGAGCGGCACAATATCGGCGCACCAAAGGCGGTGGCGAACTCATTGCCAAAGCCGTCAATCACACCACCCAACCCCTTGTGTGGGACGCCACAGGTGGATTAGGGCGCGACAGTTTCGTATTAGCCAGTTTAGGATTAGCAGTCCGCACTTTTGAGCGTAATGCCGCCGTTTTTGCCTTACTCAACGATGGCATTGTTCGCGCCGCACAGCAGCCTGAAACCGCAGAAATCGTCTCCCGAATCACACTCATTCACGGCAACGCCGCCGATTTACTGCCCGAACAAGCCGCACAAATCGGACAACCCGACGTCGTGTACCTTGACCCCATGTACCCCGAACGCCAAAAAACCCCCGCCGTTAAAAAAGAAATGGCATACTTTCACGAATTGGTCGGGCTGCCTGAAACCAGCGATGACGAACAACTCTTTCAAGCTGCCCGACAAGTGGCAAAAAAACGCGTCGTGGTCAAACGCCCCCGTTTAGGCGACTACCTATGCGGCATCAAACCAGCCTATCAATACGAAGGCAAATCCACCCGATTTGATGTCTATTTACCCCTTCAGTCCGCTTAAATTTGCCAGAACGCGGCGTCTTGCCGCCGCACCCACGCTGTCTCCGTAGTGATGGGAAGTGCTCATTTAACGGTTTTGCGCTCTATCGCTGCGCGGCGAGGACTACGCGTCCAGCGAAACACTTTTTAAAAAAGTAAGCCAAATAGGCGTAGCGTGGGCTATGCCCACAATTTTATGCTACGAAGAACGCACGGTTTCGTGCCACTGGTTTTAGCGTGGGTGCGGCGGCAAGACGCCGCGTTCCCGATAAAATACCAGTCAATCCATTTCAGGCTGCCTGAAATGATGGTAATTTGTTTTTTTAACTTTATTTAACGAATGAATTAAATCAGCTATAATGCGGATTTCTCCATTGGCTGGACTTATGAATAAGTTTGTTCTGACTTTTGCCATTTTATTGCTCTCGGCTTGCGGTTTTAAGCTGAAAGGCGCGTATTCGTTTGACCATTTGCCTGTGCAACATTGGCAGATTTCGGGCAATGCGTTGCAGCAGCCTTTGGAAACGGCAATGCGACGCGCAACGGGTCAGGCGTTGCCCATTTCAGGCAGCCCTGAAGCGGAAATTCGGGTGTTGAGTGTGGATACGAAAAATGATGTTTACACGATTACACGCGGCGCACGTATTAATGAGTATTTGTTGTCCATGCGTGTGATGGCGCAAGCGTATTATCAGGGCAAGCCTTGGGGCGAGCCGATAGCGGTGCATATTCGCCGTAGTTTGCCCTATTCTGATGGCTTTATTTTGGGTAAAGCAGAAGAGGAAGCGACGATTTGGCAGGAAATGCGTCAGGATGCCGCCGACCAAATTGTCCGCCGTTTGGCATTTTTGCCGAATGTGCCTAGTAGCACGGTGTTACCATAATGGCTTATTTGGATTTGGATAAACTTTCAGGCAGCCTGAAAAGTGGTTTGCAGCCTTTGTATTTGATTCACGGCGAAGAAGAATTGTTGCGAATTGAAACGCTTGACCACATTCGTGCAGCGGCTCAATTTCATGGGTATTTGCGAGAAAGTTATACCGTAGAGGGCGCACAATTTGATTGGCAGGAATTGTGGTCGCAAGCAGCGAGTGCAGGTTTGTTTGGCGATTTAAAATTATTGGAAATCCACATTCCTAGCGGTAAAGTGGGCAAACAAGGCGGCGAAATGCTCCAACAATTCGCAGAACATCCACCAATAGACACCACCACCGTCATCATCTTCCCCAAATTAGACAAGGCGCAAACGCAATCCAAATGGTTTACCGCATTAGCAAAACAGGCGGTCATTTTGGAAACCAAAGCGGTGTCTGCCAACGCCTTACCTGCTTGGATTCGGGCGCGGCTACAACAATATGGTTTGGAAATTGATGCCGATGCGTTGGCATTATTTGCCGAACGGGTGGAAGGCAATTTGTTGGCTGCCAAACAGGAAATTGACAAGCTGGCATTATTACACCCCAAAGGTCATTTATTAACATTAGCCGATGCCGAACAAGCGGTAGCAAATGTGGCACGATTTGACGTGTTTCAACTGTCTGCCGCGTGGATGAGTGGCGATGCGCGGCGCGTGGCGCGATTATTAGACGGCTTGGAAGCGGAAGGCGATGAACCCGTTTTGCTGGTGTGGGCGTTGGCAGAAGATATTCGTACGCTGATTCGCTTAACGGCTGCTTTAAAACAAGGCAAAACCGCACAATCCGTTCGCAACGAATTACGCTTATGGGGCGACAAACAAACACTTGCCCCCAAAGCCGTAGGACGCATTTCTGCATCACGACTGATTGCCGCTTTACAAGAATGCGCCAAAATTGACCGCCAAATCAAAGGCGCAGAAGATGGCAACGCATGGAGCAGTTTCAAACAACTTGTGATGAATTTGGCAACTTGAAATTTTTACCTATTATAAATCAAAGGATTACACTAAATGAATAAAACTCGTACCTTTATTATTTGGATTGCTCTGGCAGCCTTTATTGGCATGATGGCGTATTTGATTGGCGCGTCATGGTGGTTGTCCATCATTATTGGCGTGGTAACGGTGGCGGCGATTGTGGGTGGCGCAACTGGTTTCATGTATTGGAAACAGAAAAAATTGGTTGAAAGTGCCGCCCAATTCAACATTGATTTGAAAAACGGTAAAATCAACCCAGCCGATTTACGCCGTATGTACTTTAGCGGTGGCAAAGCACGTCATGATGCCCTGTTTATCGCCAGCCGCGCCATGAACTGCTCCGTTCAAGAAGCCGAACGCCAACTCAGCGCGAAAGTAACCAAACAAACCGCACAACAAGAAATGGCAAAAATCCAAGGCAAACAACACGGCAAACAAAAACGCTGGGGCAAACCACGTTAAACCAACACATCTACAAGCTGAAATTTTTGCAAAACCCAGCTCGTAGGGGCGGATTTCATATCCGCCTTTTTTTGTGATTATTTGATTTCAATCCATTTATTAAATTGACACAAAATAATTTAAGAACCTGTATTCATAGGTTGGATTTCTGAATCAGACATTTTCATAAAAATCAACAAATTGCCGAATAAAATAGGCGGGAACGTGGCGTATCGCCGCCACACCCACTCTTTGAAAGTGGCTCCCAACCCATTTCCCCCTACCCCACAAATTAACCCCCCCCCAAAAATACCCATGTCTTCCACCACCGCACAAATCATTACCAGCTACGGTCGCCGCTACATTGTCCGCACCACCGACCACCACACCTACGAAGCCAGCACTCGCAGCAAACGCACTGACTACGCCTGCGGCGATTGGGTTGATGTCCAAATCATCAACGACCACCAAGCCGTGATTGAACGCGCCCAACCACGCCACAGCCTACTCTATCGCCAAGACGCTTGGAAATCCAAACTCATCGCCGCCAACGTGTCGCAACTCGTTGTCGTCATCGCTGCCGTGCCCAGCCCCAGCGAAGCCTTGCTACAACGCGCCCTGATTGCCACCGAAGCCGCCGACATTCGCGCCGTGATTGTGTTAAACAAATCCGATTTGCCCGAAACTGCCGCGTGGCGCGAAAAATTATCATTTTATGAAACATTAGGTTATCCCGTCATTGAATTATCCGCGCTACACGATTCAGGCAGCCTGAAACCCATTTTACACGGCGAAACCAACATTTTGCTTGGACAAAGCGGCATGGGCAAATCCACCCTAACCAATGCCCTACTCGGCGAACAAATCGCGCGAACCAACGACATTTCCGCCGCACTGGATTCAGGCAAACACACCACCACCCACGCCCAACTGTATGATTTGGACGCAGACACCCAATTAATTGACAGCCCAGGTTTGCAAGAATTTGGTTTGCATCATTTAGAAGTGGCAGATTTACCACGCTATTTTCCTGATTTGCGCGATTTGATGGGACAATGCCGTTTTCATAATTGCACCCATCGCGCCGAACCCAACTGCGCGTTCAAAAACGCCGCCGAATGTGGCGACATTCGCACAGAACGCTTGGAATTATTACAAAAAATTACTGATGAATTAATGCGTTGATGGCGTACTGTCTGTCAGGCAGCCTGAAATTGCTTTAAAATAACCTTACTCAACATTCAATCTTTTCCCATTATGAATCAAACCGCCGATACCTTGGATTTAGCCCCCTATGCCGAACACGCCTACCTTGAATACGCCATGAGCGTGGTCAAAGGTCGTGCCTTGCCAGCCGTGCAAGACGGACAAAAACCCGTACAACGCCGAATTTTATTTGCCATGAAAGACATGGGCTTGGCACATGGCGCAAAACCCGTGAAATCTGCGCGTGTGGTAGGCGAAATTTTGGGTAAATACCACCCACATGGCGACAGCTCCGCCTACGAAGCCATGGTGCGTATGGCGCAAGATTTTACTTTGCGCTATCCCCTGATTGACGGTATTGGCAATTTTGGTTCGCGTGATGGCGATGGCGCGGCAGCGATGCGTTACACCGAAGCGC
>JBHARQ010000184.1:0-2618 GCA_041831015.1 Simonsiella sp.
GTTGTGCTGTTGATGTGTGAATTGACCACTCACCATCACGACGGGCGCAGCGTGGGTGCGGCGGCAAGACGCCGCGTTCTGGCAAATATGCCAATAGCCTTTGAAAAATATTGCGTACTGAAAGGTAGGGGCTAATGACTTTTATTCCAACAAGCAAATCTCGAATTTTTTGGGCAATGATGAAGCCGTCTCTGATTTATGCATTGGTATTTGGTGTGATGTGTTTTTTATTATGGCATCGTTGGGCAATGCCTTGTGATATGGGCTGGCATATTGATGAAATGCCGAGTTATTGCATTGATGGTTCATCTAAACCGCCTATTTTTTACGCATCGTTTTTGGTGCCATTTGTGAGTTTGTTCATTGCGGCTTTGATTAATTTTGTTGTGTTTATTTGGCGTAAATGTCGTCATGATTATGTGGTGATGTTATTGCCTAGTATTTTGTTTTTAATGGTTTATGTTGTATTTAATGTTTTAATGGCGGAATGGGACATTCGTCTCAATGAAGTTTTTTATTTGATGATTTTTTATTTGATTTTGAATCTGCCTGTATTGATTTTAGGACTGATTCATTATTTGACACTCAAAAAGTTTTCAGGCAGCCTGAAATTAAATTAATGAGATTTTTTATGATAAAACAACATATTATCCCCATCATTTTATCCGCTTTATTTATTGCATTGGCGATTTGGGCGGGTGTTTCGCCTGCCGACCGTGAGGTGTGGTGGGCGGAAGCCACGCCGTTATTTGTGGTGTTTGGGGCTTTGGTATTGACTTATCGTTGGTTTCGGTTCAGTGATACGGCGTATGTGTTGATGAGTTTGTGGTTGTTTTTGCATATGATTGGCGCGAAATATACGTTTGCGGATGTGCCGTTTGATTGGGGTAATCAGATTTTGTCGCCGTTGTTGGGCGAGGGGCGCAATCATTATGACCGTTTCGCGCATTATATTATTGGTTTTTATGCGTTTCCGATGGCGGAATGGTTGTTGCGGCATCAGAAGTGTACGTTTGGGACGGCGTTGTGGTTTTCGTTGTTTTTTGTGATGAGTGTGGCGGCATCGTATGAATTGATTGAATGGCAATATGCGGTGATTGAAGGCGGTAATGCTGGCATTGAATTTTTGGGTTCTCAAGGCGATATTTGGGACGCGCAAAAAGATATGTTAGCCGATACATTGGGCGCAATCACATCATTGATTTTATATTCATTTATCAGACCTGATAAACGCATTCAGGCAGCCTGAAGGAGTGTTGCAAAATGAATTTTCAAGACACATTAAAACAATTACACAAACAAGCGCAAGCCGACAGTAAAGCCCGTGAACTCGCCGAACGCATTGCGAAACAGCAACAAAAAGAGCAAGAAGACAACAGCTTTGCCCACGCCATGAAAGACGTGGTGCCGCTCAAACATGCCAACAAAAACTACGTCGCCCCACCCGACCGTAGCCCCATCAAACCGCGCCCCAAACGCGATGAATCCGCCGAAGAACATTTTTTCTACGTTGGCGAAGGCTACACCATGGAAATCCCCGCCACCTTTAGCAAAAACGGGCAAGGCAGCAACGACATCAAACGCCTACAAAATGGACATTACGAAGTGGTTGCAGACGTGGATTTACACGGCTACACGCAAGAAGACGCGCAGCAAGTATTAAATGAATTTATTGAATTTGTTAAAAAACGCGGCGTATGCGGCGAAATTGTACACGGTAGCGGATTGGGTTCATCAGGTTACACGCCTGTGTTGAAATCACTCGTGCGCCGTTGGTTGATGCAGCACCCCGATGTCCTTGCCTATTGCGAGCCACGCAAAGGCAATGATGGCGCCGTCCGCATTCTCATCAAACGACCACGCCGAATAGACCCCTACGCAGAATAATCACTTTCAGGCAGCCTGAAAACAGCAACACCCCCTCACAACATGATTACCAAACTAAAACAACATTACACCACACACCTTTCACAACTGGTTCACCAATTTACCAAACAAAGGAAAAATATGAGTCCCGAACACCTTTACGAACTCGCCACCCACTACCTAGACATCATGGAACAACAAGGCAGCGATGCCCTAACCGATGAACAACACACCCTATTGGCACTGATTTATCTGGACAATGAAGTGCAAGAAGGCGGTTTTGTCCAATTTCTCGCATCGGGTTGGGGCAGCTACGTTTTTGAAAATCCCGTTGCCGACAGCCTACGCCGTTGGCGAGTGAAAGCCGTACCAAAAGTATTAGACAAAGTTCGTCCACTCTACCTAAAATACGTTGAACAAATAGAACAACTTGCCGAAGACGGCATGGACATGGCAACATTACGCCAACATTTCCCCGATTTTGAAGAATGGGACGCTGAATATTACGATTGCGCCGATGATGACTTAAAATTAGTTGCCGAATACGTTGCAGCCCATCCGCAGCTTTTCAGCCAAGCAGCTTAAAAAAAAACAAAGCTTTATCATAAAACAGGAACGCGGCGTCTTGCCGCCGCACCCACGCTTTCGGGTGGTGGCGCGGAATGGTGCGTTCTTCGTAGCTTAAAATGTAGCGTGGGCTTTGCCCACGATGACAGGCAGCCTGAAAATGAAATAGCTTAATCGTGGGCATA
>JBHARQ010000185.1:0-2983 GCA_041831015.1 Simonsiella sp.
CGACCGACCGTTCTACGAAGAACGCACCGTTCCGCGCCACCCACCCAAAAGCGTGGTGCGCGGCAAGACGCGCGTTCCCGTTAAATATTCAGCTCATCTTTCAAAAAAAGGCTGCCTGAAAAATCATTTGCGGTGATTTTGACTGTGAACGCGGCGTTGCGCCGCCACACCCACGCTTTTGGGTGGGTGGCACGGAACCGTTGGCGCGTTGTAGTTATGTGAGCATTTTCAGGCAGCCTGAAATATTGTATTCTTATATTATTCATATTTTTATCAAAATAAAGAGATTGCCATGACGACTGCTCATTTAACCGATGCCGATATTTTATCTTACCGCGACATCACCGTACGCTGTTTAGAAAAACAATTGGATTTGCTGCAAGCCATTGATAAACTGGGACTGATTCGCCCAGCAGCAGGCGATGTGAATGAAGACGGTTTGTTTACCAAAGAAGAATTGCCCGAACGCCGCGCCATTGTGCAGGGCGAAATTGCCAAATTACAAAAATTTGATGTGGTGTTGGCGGTGGTCGGCACGATGAAAGCGGGTAAATCCACCACCATCAATGCGATTGTGGGGCGCGAAATCATGCCCAATCGCAATCGCCCGATGACCGCATTGCCCACTCAAATTGTGCATGTCAAAGGCAAAACCACGCCCACTTTGACTTTTGAAAATGCAGCCGTCAAAGCATTTTCAGGCAGCCTGAAATTGAAATTAGACCAACACCCAAATTGGAAACAACATTCTGATTTGCAAGAAGACAACATCCAAGAATTGATGACGCGCATTCAATCAGGTTGGCAATTTGAGCGCGAATATGTGGGCGAAGAGGCGATTTTTGATTGCTTGCGTAGCCTGAATGATTTGGTGCGCTTGGCAGAAATTGTGCAAAATAAATTAGACCAAACCGTCCAATTCCCCTATCAAGAATGCAAAAACATTGACCAACTGCCCGTGATTGAAGTGGAATTTTTCCATTTGAAAGACAAAGATGTTTCACAAGGCAATTTGATTTTGCTGGACACCCCCGGCCCGAACGAAGCAGGACAAAACATCGCTTTACGCAAAATGTTGGACGAGCAACTGAATCGCAGTTCAGCCGTTTTGCTGGTGTTGGACTACACCCAGCTCAAATCAGAAGCCAGCGACAGCGTGAAACAGCAATTACTCGCCATGCCCACCTTGGCGCAAGACCGCCTGTTTGCCTTGGTCAATCGCTATGATGCGCGTGATGCCAATTCAGACGATGCCGAAACCGTCAAAGATTTGGTTTTCCATGATTTCTTAAAAGACAAAGTGTTGCGCGAACACATTTTCCCCGTATCCGCACGAAACGCTTATTTATCCAACCGCATGTTGCGCGTATTAGAACAAGGCGATGACAAACCCGAATTTGTTGCCGAAACATGGGTAGAAGACTTCGCCAAAATGGCGTTGGGCGTGAGCGATGCCGAAGACTGGGAAGACGAAAGCCGCGACAAAATCCAAAAACGCGCCCAAAAACGATTAGACGAAAGCCTGATGCTTGAACCGATTGAACGCGCCATCAGCCAAACCCACCGTACCGCGCCGATGGTTGCCATTCGTTCCGCGTTGGCAAATGTGGGCGATTTGGTGCGCCGTTTGAATGCCGTGTGCGAATTCAGCATGGCAACCGCTCGCCAACAAACCAATGAAGAACACATCAATTTACAACGATTGCTGGTCAGCCTCCAAGTGTATTCAGGCAGCCTGAAAAACCTAGAACACAGTTTCCAAGAAGTGCTGACCGACTTAAGCGTAAAAAGCATGGAACACGCCAAAAAACAAGTTGCCGAACTTGAAAAAAGCATCGTCCAAGAAGTGGACAGAACCTTTGGCAAAATGATTGACCACGCCCAACAATCCATTGACGAAAACAGCCAATTTGTCAAAGTCCGCGACTACCTCCGCAAAATGACCACCCAAGACGAATTGGAAAAACAACAACGCGAACGCATCCGCGCCGAAAAACTACTGCACGAAACCAAAGACGGCAAACTTGTCTTTACCAGCGAAGCCCAACGCGATGAATTTCTCCAATGCTGCCAACAAATCATCAGCCAGCTTAACCAAACCGCCTATATCGCGGCAAACGAAATCATCAGCGACAGCCTCAAACTCACCTATTTTGAATTAACCAAAGTAGAACAAGAAATGAGCAACATCATCGCCGAAGTCCAAGCCGCCTTCCACCAAAGCGACATGAACATCCAACTGGCGATTCCCAGCCTCAACCACACCGACAAACACTACATCAGCGTGGTTGATTACACCTACCAGCGCGAAATGAAACATGAAGAAAAAACCGAAGTGCTGGAAAAAGACGGCGCACTCGCATGGGTGGCGCGGAAAATGTGGAAAGGCGGCAAACTCGAAGTAACCCTCGATTACTGGACAGACGACAAAGACCAACTACGCGCCAACATCATAGAAAGCATCCAACAAAACGTGTTGAGCAAAATCAAAACCGCCGTGGCAGAACAATTTGTCCAAATTGAAGAAGAATACGTGAAAGGCAACCTCCGCACCATTTCACAAATGACCAACCAAATGAAAAACCAACTCAAACAATCCTTTGAGTTTAACCAACGCAATGCTGAACGGATTGATTTGGTACGCGAACACATTCGCCAAATCAGCCTACAAAACAACATTGTCAAAACCAATTTGGAGCGGTTAGCAGAAAAATTTCAATAACATTCAGGCAGCCTGAAAATCGTGTGCGGATATTTTGACGGGAACGCGCGTCTTGCCGCGCACCACGCTTTTGGGTGGGTGGCGCGGAACGGTGCGTTCTCCGTAGTTTTGATTTCGCTGGACGCGTCGTCCTTTCAGGCAGCCTGAAAATGCTAGGCGTAGGGTGGGTGCAAGCACCAATCATTTTATAAATCAATAAGTTATCTAATCGGTGGATGCAAGCATCCACCCTTGTATCTTCCCACTTGTGTGGATAACAAC
>JBHARQ010000186.1:0-5946 GCA_041831015.1 Simonsiella sp.
GCCAACACCTTATCATGAATCCCGCCAAATCCGCCATTACTCATAATCAAAATATGGTCGCCTGACTGCGCGGTTTGGGCGATGTCGGCAACGAACGCATCAAAATCTTTGCCGACACGCAATTTGTCGCCCAACGGCGCGAGCGCGTCCGCCACGTCCCAATCCACACCGCCAGCGTAGCAGAACACCACGTCCGCTTGGCGCAAGCTTTCAGGCAGCGCGGCTTTCATCGTACCGAGTTTCATCGTGTTGCTGCGTGGTTCTAGCACGGCAATAATGCGTGCCGCGCCCACTTTGTCGCGCAAACCTGCTACGGTGGTGTCAATCGCGGTCGGGTGGTGGGCGAAATCATCGTACACGGTAATATTGTTTACCACACCTTTGATTTCCATACGTCTTTTCACGTTTTTGAATTGGCTCAACGCTTCGCAGGCAGCCTGAACGCTCACGCCAACGTGTCGCGCCGCCGCAATCACCGCCAACGCATTCATGCGATTGTGGTCGCCCAACAATGCCCACGCGATGTGTCCCACCGTTTCGCCTTCAAATTGCACATCAAACGAACCGTCCGCTTGTACATTGTTAATTTGCCAACCATTTGCATTGCCAAATAATTCAATCGGTGTCCAACAACCGCGTTGCAAAGTCTCCTGAATACTCTGTTCGCGCCCATTGGCAACAATCAAACCTTCGCTCGGCACGGTACGCACCAAATGATGAAATTGCGTTTGAATGGCGTTTAAATCGGGGAAAATGTCGGCGTGGTCGTATTCCAAATTATTCAAAATCGCGGTGCGTGGGCGGTAGTGAACAAATTTACTGCGTTTGTCAAAAAAAGCGGTGTCGTATTCGTCCGCTTCAATCACGAAAAAGGGCGACTCGTTTTGCGGCAAACGCGCCGACACGCTGAAATTTTGCGGTACGCCACCAATCAAAAAACCCGCGCCCAAACCTGCGTATTCCAACACCCACGCCAACATAGACGCGGTAGTCGTTTTGCCGTGTGTGCCAGCCACGCCCAACACCCACATTTTGTGCAATACGTTTTCCGCCAACCATTGCGGACCCGAAGTGTAAGGCAAACTCTTGTTTAAAATCGCTTCAATCACGTCCATGCCACGTTTGGCGACATTGCCGACCACATACATATCCGCTTGAAATTCATCAAGTTGCGCCGCGTCAAAACCTTCGTGAACGGTAACGCCCAATTCTGCTAATTGCGTACTCATGGGCGGATACATTTTCGCATCGCAGCCCGTAACCTTAAAACCTGCTTCTTTGGCGATACGCGCCAAACCGCCCATAAAAGTGCCGCCAATGCCGATAATGTGAATGTGTTTCATCATGCGTTTCCATTTGTGAATCAAAAAAATGGGCAAATTATACGCGAAAATCAGTTGTTTCAGGCTGCCTTTTCGTGTTTTGCCGCCGAGAAATTCTGCTCCAAAATACCGTTTTCTGATTTCGCCAGAACGCGGCGTCTTGCCGCCGCACCCACGCTGCGCCCGTTGTGATGGTTGGTGGTACTTTGACGGTTTTGCGCTCTATCGCCGCGCGGCGAGGACTACGCGTCCAGCGAAGCACTTTTTAAAAAAGTCAGCCAAATAGCAGGGCAGATTTTATGTCCTTCGCAAACTCGGATTTTGGCACTTTACCAAGGGCGGATATGAAATTCGCCCCTACAACCGAAATGCCCAACCAACACTACGAAGAACGCACCATTCCGCGCCACCAACCCAAAAGCGTGGGTGCGGCGGCAAGACGCCGCGTTCTGGCAAATAAAAAGCAGCCTAAAAATAGTTTCAGGCTGCCTTTGGGGGAAGTTAAGGTTTATTTGAACATGGCTTGCATGGCAATTTTAGCGACATCGTCCATGCCAAAGCCGTCTGCATCGGCTGCGTTGCCGTTTGGTGTCAATGAGTTGATGATTTGTGGCAAAAATTGTGCCAATAAATTACTGGCTTGGCTGGCATCCAAACCCATGCTGGCTGCGGCTTGACCCAAGCTGCCACCCAAGGCATTTTGGATTTGTGATGCGTCCACGCTGGCATTGGCACCGTTGCTAATCCAACTTTGGGCGATGTTTGCTAAATCGCCGCTTTGCAACATATTGAGCAAGCCTGAAATGCCGCCGTTTTGTTGTGCTAATTGGTTAAACAATTCAATGGCTTGGATTTGACCATCGCCATCGGTGTCGTTTAATAAAGAGGATGCAGCAGCAGAAATTAAGCTATTCAACATAATCAAGTCTTTCATTGGTTAGGGGGAAAGGTTTATTGTAAGGATTTTTAGGCTGCCTGAAAATGGTTGCCGCGCTGTTTTTACTTGTGTTTACTTAATTTGGGATTGTTTTTGTTCTTCCGCCATGCGCTTCAAGCGTTCATCGCACGGCTTGTCGCAATCGCAGGCTTTTTCCATACCCAACGCGGAAATGCCACCACAACTGCCTTTAATTTCGCGTTTGCGGAAAATATAGCCCAGCGACATACCCAAAATCACCAACAAAAAACACGCCAATGTAATCGCAAATACTTTCATAGTTTATCTCTTTATTTCGTAATCAATTTTTTAAATTCAGACGACATTTTACTCTCAAAACCTTTTTCTGTTTTGACAATTAAAAATACGGCTAATTTTTCGCGTTCTGCCACGCGTAAGGCTTCGGTTTCGCCCAACACATACAAACCTGTGGACAAGCCGTCTGCCGTCATCGCGCTATCCGCCACCACGCTAATAGACGCTAACTGATGACTAATCGGTTGTTTGGTTTTCGGATTGATAATGTGCGACAAGCGTTTACCCTGTTCATTCACATGAAAATTGCGGTAATCGCCCGATGTCGCCAAAGCGCGATTGTGCAACGGCACAACAATTTGGCTTTGTTGCTGTTGCGCCAAACTCGGTTGTTCAATGCCGACTTGCCACGGTTCGCCTTGTGCGTTGTTGCCTTTACCGCGCAATTCGCCGCCGATTTCCACCAAATAATGTTGCACGCCCAAGCTATCTAAATGTTGTGCTAATTTGTCCACGCCAAAACCTTTGGCGATTGCTGACAAATCCAAATACACGCCATCTACGGTTTTACCTAACGTAGCTTTTTTGCCGTTTTCAGGCTGCCTGAAAATTAATTTGTCCAAACCGACCATTTTTTCGGCTTCGGCAATTTGTTCGGGTGTAGGCGATTTTTCTACGCTTTTGTCAGGGCCAAATCCCCACAAATTCACGAGTTTACCGACTGTTACATCTAATGCGCCTTCGGTTACTTTGTTCAAACGAATGGCTTCGGCAACCACGGTGGCGAAATCATCGGCAATTTCGGTGCTGCCTTGATTGGCGGCTTGTTGGTTGAATTGGCTGATTTCGGATTTCGGGTCGTAGGTGGACATTTGGCGATTGACTTCCACCAATAAATCATCAAGTTGTTTTTGTACTTCGCTGTTTTCAGGCAGCTTTTTGTCGTTTGGCACGATGTATTTCACGGTGTAAGTCGTTCCCATGGTTTTGCCGTTGAGCGTAACGACTTCGGTGGTGGGCGTTTTGTTGCACGCGTTCAAAGCCACGCAAGCGGTTAAAGTCAATAAAATTTTTTTCAACATCATCATTTCTCAAAATATCAATAAACAGATTTTCAGGCTGCCTGAAAAGATTAATCGGCTGATTTTTTATATAAAATATAAAAAAATAGGGCAACCACCGCAGCTAAAAAATGTAATAAAGAAAGCCAAATTCGGTCATCAAAATGAACCACATTCACTATTTGCCGTCCTACGCTGCAATAACCAACCAATAAACATGAAAAACTAAATAAAAAATTGACAATCGCAACCAGCAGAAAAATGAACTTCATTTCATGACTTTCAATCAAAATAATTTTTCATGCTGCCTGAATTTACAAAAATGCACTTGCATAATCTATTAACGCTTTGTCTTTGCCAACAAATTCATCAGCACGTTCCAAAAATGCCGAGAAAATTTTATGGCGAATTTTCAGCGCGTAAACAACAAGCGGTGCAAACGCCTGATTGTTCGCCAAATTGATAATGCGAAAACAAAGCGTAAGCTATTTGAATATGCGTTTGTAATTGATTTGGTAAATTCATCATTTCATTATTTCATTTTCAGGCTGCCTGAACATTGATTTGATGATTCTAAAAAATGGTCTGACCCACACTCAAAATCCGCCAAGTTTCCCCATCAAAATGCAAACGCGAAACGCTGGAATTGGCAGGACTTTTATATAAAATCGCCGTTGGGTCAATCGCCTTGAGCAATGCCACAATTGCCATGCCGTGCGACACCACCAACACACGCCCTTCATCAGGACTATTTGCCACCACATGCGCCATACCGCGTTGCAAACGTGAAACAAATTGCGCTTCCGTTTCAGCCGTTTGTTGCGGGTCAATTTGCGATACCGTTTCCGCCATCACATTGTGGTCAGCGTGGCGATAAAAATGCAACCACGCCTCCACGCTGGGCAAACCACGCGCAGTCAAAACACTTTCGTATAACTCATGAGCAGGCTTACCCTCAAACGCGCCAAAATGATATTCACGCAAATCATTCAACGCCGTAATCGGCAAATCCTCCTGTCCCATAGACGACAAAATCAATTGCGCGGTGGTTAACGTTCGCGGCAACGTACTACAAAAAGCAGCCTGAAACGAATGCCCACGCAACTGATTGCCCAATTCAGATGCCACCCGTTTACCATCATCAGTTAAAGGCGAATCTGCCCAACCTTGCAATTGTCCTGCGGCGTTGAATTGCGTCTGACCGTGTCGGGTTAAATAAATTTCCAAATTTTTCATATTAAAAACAATAAATTAAAATATTTTAAAAAGCGAGCTGAACATTTGCCAGAACGCGGCGTCTTCCCGCCGCACCCACGCTTTTGGGAAGTGGCACGGAACGGCGCGTTCTTCGTAGAACGGCAGGTCAGGTATGCTCTGCCCTGATTTCAAGTTACAAATCAAACACCGTCTCATTAATTTGACGCAACACCGCCGCAGGGTCAGCCGCTTGCGTAATTGGGCGACCCATCACCAAATAGCTAGAGCCCGCTTTCAATGCCTGTTGCGGCGTCATAATACGGCGTTGGTCGTCCTGATTATTGGCAACATCCAAGCGAATCCCTGGCGTAACCAACAAAAAATCTTCGCCAATTTCACGGCGCAATGGCGCAGATTCATGCGCCGAACATACCACCCCATCCAAACCCGAATCTTTCGCCAATTTCGCCCAATCAATCACCAATTCTTCAGGCGTTTTCGTAAAACCCAATTCTGCCAAATCCGATTGTTCCATACTGGTCAAAACCGTTACCACAATCAAATCGCGCAACAATAAAGTTGGCAAAATATCCAACGGCATGACGCGCTCGTAAGTGCCAATCGGTACCATAGCACGGTCGCCGCCGTGTGTGGCGGTGGTAAATTTGAACAATTTGTCTTTCAAAAAATGCCCCAAAGTGGTGCGCGTAATGGTAAATTTTTCCGCGCTTGGCACGACCCAGCCGAGAAATTCTTTGTCGCGTCCTTCTTCAATCACGGAAATTTGGTTGTGGTAGCGACCCAAATAGTCGTGTGCGCCTGTGGCAATCGCGCCATTCAACACCGAACCTGAAATCACGCGGTTGTCGCCAGCTTTCAGGCTGCCTGAAACCAATTCCGACACACACGCGCCCCAAATGGTGCGAATTAAACGCGGTTGCGCCACTTGCGAACCTGCCAACGAAATCACGCGGCGGCAATCTAATTGACCTGTGGTAAACAAATGTCCAATCGCCAACACGTCTTGATAGCCAATGTGCCAAACGGTTTTGCTGGCTGAAACGGGTTCAATAAAATGAATGTGCGTGCCTACTAAACCTGCTGGGTGTACGCCACCAAATTCATGCACTTGCACGTTGGCAGCCTGAATGCTGGGTACGTCTGCGCCTTGGGC
>JBHARQ010000187.1:0-21177 GCA_041831015.1 Simonsiella sp.
AATCAAACAAGATGGTACTGATGACACACAATTAGAACAATTAGCTACTTGTATTGCTGAAAGCTTTAAAGATGGCAAATATTTATTATTAGGTGTTCGTGCTTTTGCTAAGATGGGTTTTGGGCAACGTATTTTCCCTTCTCAAGAAATGCGTGATAAAGATAAAGAAACCAATAAATCTAAATTTTTATATCAAATTAAAACCAAAGATGGTTTATGTGCAGGATTACATTCTGAAAAGATTGGCAATGCGATTCGCACAATTGATACTTGGTATAAGAGTGAAGATGGCGTTCAGCCTGCAATTGCGGTTGAGCCTTATGGTTCTGTGCCAACACAAGGTCAGGCATATCGTACCAGTAAAACCGATTTATATTCATTGATGGTAAATTGGCTAGATGGTAAAGATGTGAGTATTGATGATAAGCATTTTGTGGTGGCAAATTTAATTCGTGGTGGTGTATTTGGTGGTAATGATTGATGAATTATTACCAAGAATTAACTATTATTCCCTGCGAGGAGATACCTACATATGTGGTGTGGAGTAAACTCTACACCCAACTCCATCTCGCTTTTGTCATGCAAAAAGATGTAGAACAAAAAGTCAAATATGGTGTTTCCTTCCCACAATATCGCGTGGTGGAAGATAAGCAAGTAGGCTTTTTGGGATTTAAAGCGCGGGTGTTTGCGGAAAGTGAAGCGGAGTTGCAGGCATTGAGTTTGGCGACATGGTTGGTGCGTTTAACGGATTATGTGCATTTAAGCAATATTCGTGCAGTACCGCATGATAAGGTTACAGGTTACGCCTGCTATTATCGTGTTGTGCAGAAAATGTCGCTAGAGCAACGGATTGAACATCAAGCCAAACGGCATGGCGTTTCTTTGGAAGAGGCGAGGGCGCATCTGCAAGGTTATGGCGAACAGAAAACGGCTGAACCTTTTGTGCAAATGTCTAGTTTGACCAATGGTCAGCAGTACCGCTTATACATTGGCAAAAAAACGATGGAACAGGCTCACGCTGGGCAATTTAGTGTGTATGGATTAAGTCGTGAAGCGACTGTGCCTGAATTTTAATTAAAAGTTGTGTTTTCCTTTTTGGAGAACACAACTATTTTTATTGTCAAAAGCATTTTATATTTTTCAGGCTGCCTGAAAATTCAACATTTCACGCGCGTGTTTTTTGGTAGTTTCGGTAATTTTCTCGCCACCGAGCATACGCGCAATTTCATCAACGCGCGTTTCATTATCCAACACCTTGATTTCACTCACCGTTTGTTCGCCATCGCTGTGTTTGGCGACTTGCCAATGATGTTCGCCACACGCGGCAACCTGCGGCAAATGCGTTACCGCCAACACCTGATGTTTGCCGCCCAACGTCCGCAATGCTCGCCCAACAGTTTCCGCCACACCACCGCCAATGCCCGTATCCACTTCATCAAAAATCAAAGTCGGTACTTGCGTGTATTGACTGGTAACTACTTGAATAGACAAACTAATTCGCGCCAACTCACCACCAGACGCCACCTTATTCAATGGGCGCAACTGACTGCCTTTATTCGCAGCCACCTGATATTGCACCTGCTCCAAACCATGCGCGGCTGGGCTAGACGGCAGCAATTCAATGTGAAATTTCGCGCCTTTCATCGCCAAACCTTGCATATGTTCTGTGGTTTCGGCTGCCAATTTAGTGGCGGCTTTGTGGCGTTTGGCGGATAATTTTTGCGCGGTTTCCATGTAAGCGGCTTCGGTTTGCGCAACCTGTTTTTGCAGCGCGTCAATGTCGGCAGCCGCTTCCAAAGCGTGCAAGGCAGCCTGAATTTCTGCTAATTTTTCAGGCAGTTGCTCTGGCTCAACACGGTATTTTCGCGCTGCCGACATCAATTCGCGCATACGTTCTTCTTTGGTTGCCAATTCTTGCGGATTGATTTCTACATCGCTCAACACATCGCCCAAATAATGCGAAATTTCGCCCAATTCCGCTTCAATGCTGGCAAACATATTCAAACATTCCGCAAAACGTGGTTCAACTGCCGCCAATTTATTCAAAATACGCTGACATCTAAATACTTGATTTTGCAAACCATCATCGCTTTCCACAAACGCTTGTGCTTCGCTGGCAGCCTGCAATAATTCGGCAGCGTTTGCCAAACTATCGTGCGATTGGTTCAAGGTTTCCCATTCGCCTGTTTCCAAATTTAATTGGTCTAACTCATTGAATTGCCATTCCAAACGCTCACGTTCAATCGCCAAATTTTCGGCTTGGGTTTGCGCGGCAAGCAAGGCGCGTTTGGCGGTTTGCCATGTTTGATAGTCGGATTTGGTTTGCTCAACCAAATTCAGGCTGCCTGAAAATGCGTCCAACAATTGACGTTGCGCGGTTTCCTGATTGAGCGAATGGTGCGCGTTTTGTCCATGAATATCAATTAATTGCGAACCAATTTGTTTTAATTGCGCCAAAGTCGCGGCTTGATTATTGATAAAACTGCGGCTTTTGCCTTTCGCGTCAATAATGCGGCGAATAGACAATTCGGTGCTGTCGTTGTCTAGCAAACCTTGTTCACGTAATTCTTTTTGCAAATCAATTTGTTCCGACACATCAAACAAGGCGGATAGTTGCGCTTCTTTCGCGCCATGGCGAACTTGGCTGTAATCGGCTTTATCGCCCAGCAGCAACGCCAAAGCGTCCAAAGTAATGGATTTGCCCGCGCCTGTTTCGCCTGTTAGCACGGTAAATCCGCTTTGAAAATCAAGGTTGAGTTGTTCCACAATCACAAAATCGCGCAACGAAAGAGCTAGTAACATTTTCAGGTTGCCTGTTTATCAAATTTTAAAAATTTAAATCATTATAATCATTAAACAAAATGGTTTAACCCATAAATACATCCAATGCGCCGTGTTCAAATGCACTTTGCAAAATGGCTTGCGCGGCGACTTGGTCTAATACCGCTTTGTTTTTTTTGCCAAATACTTGGGCTTGTTTCAACAATTCTTCGGCATACAATGAGCTGAATCGCTCGTCCGCCCAATACACAGGCAGCCTGAAACGCGCATTCAAACGATGACCAAATTTCCGCGCCAACGCCGTAACCTCATGTTCCGTACCGTCCGCATGAACAGGCAAACCCACCACCAAATAAGCAGGTTGCCATTCACCAATTAATTTCCCAATCGCCGCAAATTTTTCATCATTACTACTGCCTGTAATGGTAGCAAGTGGGTGAGCAATCCCCATTTCACCGTTGCCTTGCGCCACCCCAATGCGCGTTTCGCCAAAATCAAACCCCATCGCATCGCCTTGTGGCAAATCAAGCATGACCAATTCCATTCATTAAATTAGTAGCAGTAATGCCCAATTTATTTAATGCCGCTTGATGGCGTTCTGCCACAGGCGTATTAAACAAAATCTCATTATCCGCGCCCACAATCAGCCATGAATTTTCAGCAATTTCACGCTCTAATTGTCCGCCACGCCAACTGGAATAGCCAATGGTTAAAATCGCTTGTGCCACACGCTCATCTTTTGCCAAACTTTCAATAATATCGCGTGAAGTGGTCACCGCATTCGTTTCATTAACGGTTAAACTGCTTTGCCATTCGCCCACAGGCGTGTGCAACACAAAGCCACGGTCGGGTTGCACAGGGCCACCCATCATCACAAATTCATTGATAAAACGTTCAGGAATATGCTTGCTGCCTGCACCTGCAAACACAATTTCCATCCCAATAGGCGAAGGCTTATTCACAATTAAACCCATTGCGCCATCTGACGTATGTTCACAAATATAAATCAAACTGCCTGCAAATAAACTGTCTTCTATATCATTCGTGGCAATCAGAAAATGATTGGTCAAATCCAACATGTGTGTGTTCCTAATAAATTTATGAAAACCCAAATGGGGGTGGGAATGGCGTTTTACAAGTCGGTCAAATATGACACAACCATCAAATAAAATCAATTCAGGCTGCCTGAAGATTTGCCAGAACGCGGCGTCTTGCCGCCGCACCCACGCTTTAGGATGGTGGCACGAAACGGGGCGTTCTCCGTAGAGACAGATTTCATATCCGCCCTTTTATTTACAGATTTTAAATTTAATATTTTCAAATAATTGCAAAATCAGGGCGGATATAAAATCCGCCCCTACGTTCAAAATATGCGTTTTGCAAAGATTTCAAGATAAGAACTTGGCAAGTCTGCCATCAACCCCTAATCAATCGTTTTTCCTGACAAAATCAACATACAAACGAAATGTCATTAGCCCCCAGCAATAAATGCGTTATAATAATGCGTTTTTTCTATCCTTTACCCTTGAATACGAAAGGCTGAACATGAGCTTAATTGAGCTAAAAGTCCCTGATATTGGCGGACATGAAAATGTAGACATCATTGCCGTAGAAATCAAAGCAGGCGACAGCGTTGAATTAGAACAAACCCTGATTACTTTGGAAACCGACAAAGCTACCATGGACGTACCTGCTGACGCGGCTGGTGTGATTAAAGAAGTGCGCGTAAAAGTGGGCGACAAAATTTCCGAAGGTGGCGTGATTGCCGTGATTGAAGCGGCTGGCGCAGCAGCGTCTGCACCAAAAGCCGAAGAAAAACCTGCTGCCCCAGCAGCCGAAGCCCCCAAAGCAGCCGCACCTGCTCCACAAGCCGCTAATTTTTCAGGCAGCAGCGATGTGGAATACGATGTGGTGGTATTGGGCGGCGGGCCGGGTGGCTATTCTGCCGCGTTTGCTGCTGCGGACGAAGGCTTGAAAGTGGCGATTGTGGAGCGTTACTCAACTTTAGGTGGCGTGTGCTTGAACGTGGGTTGTATCCCATCTAAAGCCTTGTTGCACAATGCCAATGTAATGGACGAAGTGCGCCATTTGGCAGCCAACGGCATTAAATACACCGAGCCTGAATTAGATTTGGATATGTTGCGTGGCTACAAAGACAAAGTCATCAGCAAATTGACCACAGGTTTGGCTGGCATGGCAAAAGCGCGTAAAGTGGACATTATTCAAGGTAATGGTCAATTTATCAGCCCAAATCACATTGAAGTGGCTTTGACACAATCTTCTGAATACGAAATTGCCACCGAAACGGGCGAGAAAAAAGTCGTTGCATTCAAAAACGCTATTATTGCCGCAGGCAGCCGCGTGATGAATTTGCCGTTTATCCCGAAAGACCCACGCATTATTGATTCAACTGGCGCGTTGGCATTGAAAACCTTGCCGAAAAATATGTTGATTATCGGTGGCGGTATCATTGGTTTGGAAATGGGTACGGTGTACAGCACGTTGGGTACGCGTTTGGAAGTGGTGGAAATGATGGACGGTTTGATGCAAGGCGCAGACCGCGATTTGGTAAAAGTATGGCAAAAAGCCAACGAACACCGCTTTGACCGCATTATGATTAACACCAAAACGGTGGCAGTTGAAGCCAAAGAAGACGGCATTTACGTTACATTTGAAGGCGAAAACGCACCAAAAGAGCCACAACGCTATGATTGCGTGTTGGTAGCGGCAGGTCGTGCGCCAAACGGTAAATTGATTGGCGCGGAAAAAGCAGGCGTGGCAGTAACCGAGCGCGGCTTTATTGAAGTGGACAAACAAATGCGTACCAATGTGCCACACATTTACGCGATTGGCGATATTGTGGGACAACCGATGTTGGCGCACAAAGCGGTTCACGAAGGTCATGTGGCGGCTGAAAACTGCGCGGGACACAAAGCGTATTTTGATGCGCGTGTGATTCCGGGCGTGGCGTTTACTGCGCCAGAAGTGGCTTGGGTGGGCGTAACCGAAACGTCTGCAAAAGCGCAAGGCATTAACATCACCAAAGCGAACTTCCCATGGGCGGCAAGCGGTCGTGCGATTGCCAATGGTTGCGACAATGGTTTCACCAAGTTGATTTTTGATGCCGACACAGGTCGCATTATTGGTGGTGGTATCGTTGGCCCGAACGGTGGCGATATGATTGGCGAAATCTGTTTGGCGATTGAAATGGGCTGCGATGCCACCGACATCGGCAAAACCATTCACCCACACCCAACTTTGGGCGAAAGCATTGGTTTGGCAGCAGAAGTCGCATTGGGCGTTTGTACCGATTTGCCACCACAAAAGAAAAAGAAATAATCAGCGTTAATTTGATTTGATTTGATGTTTGCAGGCTGCCTGAAATTTTTTCAGGCAGCTTTTTGATATACAATTTTGGTACATGACAAAAAATGGAGCGGCGACGGCTTGTCGCCATTTCTAAAAATAATCCATCAATTTAATTTTATGAAATTCAAAAGTTGGCGACGAGCCGTCGCCGCTCCATGTGATGTTGTTAAATTTTGTCGTGTACTGAAACATACAATGAAACCTATTATGTGCCACTCACCATCACCACGGGCGCAGCGTGGGTGCGGCGGCAAGACGCCGCGTTCTGGCGATTGTTTGGCATCTGTGAATGGGTATCTGAAAAGGAATGTTATGCCTACTTTATCTCTTGCGATGATTGTGAAAAATGAAGCCAAGCATTTGGACGGCTGTCTTGCCAGTGTGGCGGATTTGGTGGATGAAATTGTGGTGGTGGACAGTGGTAGCACCGACCACACGGCGGAAATCGCGCAGTCGTATGGCGCGAAATGGTATTCGCATACGGATTGGCAAGGCTTTGGTAAGCAACGACAAATCGCGCAACGGTATGTTACGGGCGATTATGTTTTGTGGCTGGATGCGGACGAACGGCTCACGCCTGAATTGTGTGATGAGATTCGGCGGGTATTGCAGCAGAATGTGGGGAATATTGCTTATCGTATCAATCGTTTGAGTTATGCGTTTGGGGAGCCGATGCGTCATTGTTGGTATCCTGATTATGTGTTGCGGTTGTATCCGCGTGATTTGGGGCAATATAATGATGCGGCGGTGCATGAGAGTGTGGTGTTGGCGGATGATGTGTTGGTGCAAACGTTGTCGGGGGATTTGTTGCATGATACGTATCAGTCATTTGGGCAGTATTTGAGGAAGTCGAATGATTATAGTGAGGCTTGGGCGCAATCGCATTTGGATAAGCGGGTGAGTTTGTTTTCAGGCTGCCTGCATGCGTTTTGGAGTTTTATGCGTAGTTATGTGATTAAGCGTGGTTTTTTGGATGGGAAGGTGGGTTTGATTATTGCGGTGATGTCGGCTCAATATACGTTTAATAAGTATGTGAGCGTGTGGGTGGCGCAACATCAAAAATCTGCGCCTTTTCAGTGAGATGGCGTGATGAGCATCAAGAAATGGCATGAAACGGAGCGTCCACGCGAAAAGTTGTTAGAGCTGGGGGTGTCGAGTTTGAGTGATGCGGAGTTGTTGGCAATTTTGTTGCGGACGGGAACGCATGGCAGCAGCGCGGTGGATTTGGCGCGGCATTTATTGACGCAATTTGGTGGGCTGGGGAAGTTGATGAATGCGTCTCACGCGGAATTGTCGCAGCATAAGGGGATGGGGTTGGCGGCATACGCGCAGTTTGCGGCGGTGTTGGAGGTAGGGCGGCGAGTGTTGGGCGAGGAGTTGCGCCGTCAGCCGTTGTTGAATAGTCCGCAGGCGGTGGCGGATTATTTGCGTTTGAAAATGGGGCATGAGCGGGTAGAGGTGAGTGTGGCTTTGTTTTTAAATCAGCAAAATCAGTTGATTGCTTGCGAGGAATTGGCTCGCGGCACGGTGGCGGAACATACGGTGTATATTCGGGAAGTGGCGAAATTGGCATTGCAGCATCATGCAACTGGGATTATTTTTGCTCATAATCATCCTGCTGGACACGCGGAGGCATCGCATGAGGACCGTTTGTTTACAAATCGTTTACGCGCGGCGTTGGTGTTGTTGGATATTGTTTTGATTGACCATTTTATTGTAACCGCAGAGCGTGTGGTGTCTTTTGTGGAACGTGGCTGGCTGAAATCTTGAGATTTTGTGGTATATTTTAGGGGCTAATGACGCGTACCGTTCGGCTGCCACCACTCTAAAGCGTGGGTGTGGCGGCAAGACGCCACGTTCTTTGCGTTCAACTTTTTTGTTTTAAAGGAAATTGTTATGAAAACTCGTTTATTGGCAATGGTTTTGGCTGGTTCGGTCGCGGCGTGTTCGGTGGTGGACAGTGCCAGTTTGAATTCGCAAGCATCGCAACAGTATGCCGCCGTGAAAAGTAAGGCGCAATCGGCTAATTTGGTGGACAATACGTCTAATACGGCAAAACGTGTGCAAGCGGTGTTCCGCCGTTTGGTGCCGTTTGCGAATGCGGCGAATACGACTGGTCAGCCGTTTCATTGGGAAATGACGGTGATTCGTTCTGATGAGTTGAATGCTTGGGCGATGCCAGGGGGGAAAATGGCGGTTTATACGGGTATTGTGGAAAAATTGAATTTGTCGGATGATGAAATTGCGGCAATTATCGGGCATGAAATGACGCATGCTTTGTTGGAACACAGTAAGAAAGAGGCGAATCGTAATGCTGGTTTGCAAATTGCAGCGACATTGGGTAGCGGTATTTTGCAGGCAACCACAGGCGTGAACGGTGATTTGGTTAATACGGGCATTGGTTTGGCGGCAGATTTGGGCGTGGACAAGCCGTTTAGCCGTAGCGCAGAGAAAGAGGCAGATTTGGGCGGTTTGCGATTAATGGCGCAAGCAGGTTATCATCCGCAAGCCGCTGTAACGGTATGGACGAAAATGAATCAGGTCAATAATAACAATAATATTGTATCTGGCATTTTATCAACTCACCCAACGAATAATACGCGCATTAAAACGATTCAAGCTGAATTGCCGAATGTGATGCCGTTGTATCAAAAAGCGGTTGGTAAATAAGGTTTGATTTCAGGCTGCTTTTTGGGACACGATAAAAAATGAGAACATTGAAGGTTTTGCGCTCTGTCGCCGCGCAGGCGACTTACTTTTTAAAAAAGTAAGCCAAATAATTGGAAATTCAATGCGTTTTGTATCAAAATCAATTTTCAGGCAGCCTGAATATTAAATTGAACCAAATACATTTGATAAACACAATACAAATTAACCCCTAAAACATAAGGAAAACCAAATGGCTGTAAAACTCCACACCAATTTCGGCGTGATTACCCTAGAATTAGACCACGAAAACGCTCCTGAAACGGCTGCAAACTTTGAACAATACGTCAAAGACGGCTTTTACGATGGCGTGATTTTCCACCGCGTGATTAAAGGCTTTATGATTCAAGGCGGTGGCATGGACACCGACATGAACGAAAAAGAGACCCGCGCCCCCATCAAAAACGAAGCCCACAACGGCTTGGCAAACGACAAATACACCATTTCCATGGCGCGTACCTCCGACCCACATTCTGCCAGCGCACAATTTTTCATCAACACCGCCGACAACGGTTTCTTGAATTACCGCGCCAAAGACTTATTCGGTCGCACCGTGGTGCAAGAGTGGGGCTATGCCGTATTTGGCAAAGTGATTGATGGCTTTGATGTTGTTGATGCGATTGAAGGTGTGAAAACCAAAAATCACGGTTACCACGCAGACGTTCCCGTAGATAACGTTTTGATTACCAAAGCAGAATTGGTGTAATTTCAATATCAGGCTGCCTGAAAGATGAACCATTCATTTTTCAGGCAGCCTTTCAGTAGTGGCGACAGAGCGCAAACCGCCAAAAAAACTGAAATTCACCAGAAACGTGGCGTATCGCCGCCACACCCACTCTTTAGTTGCTGGCAGCCGAACGATTCGTGCCGCCTCCAACATTTTCCAACCCCTTTCCCATTTTTCAGGCAGCCCGAACATGACTCCCGAACACATCCGCAGCTTACTCCAACCCATTCTGTCTCCTAGCGAATTACCCACCGACCCCACTCCTTTTCTGCTCGACCAACGCAAACGCTACACCAGCCAAAACTGCCTACTTGTCCAACCCGAAAGCGTTGCCAGCGTCCAAAACATCGTCAAAATTTGCAACGAATACCACATTCCCATTACCCCACAAGGTGGCAACACAGGCTTGGTTGGTGGCAGCGTTGCCGATGGTGGCGTCCTGCTCAATTTAAGCAAACTCAACCAAATTCGCCAACTCAATCTCGCTGACAACACCATTACCGTTGATGCAGGCTGCATTCTCCAAAACGTCCAAACTGCCGCCGCCGAAGCAAATCGCTTTTTCCCACTCTCCCTTGCCAGCGAAGGCTCCTGCCAAATTGGCGGCAATATTGCTTGCAACGCAGGCGGACTCAACGTCTTGCGCTACGGCACCATGCGCGATTTAGTGATTGGATTAGAAGTTGTGTTGCCCAACGGCGAACTCGTTTCCCACCTCCACCCCCTGCACAAAAACACCACCGCCTACGAACTCAAACACCTATTTATCGGCAGTGAAGGCACACTCGGCATCATCACGGGCGCGACCCTCAAACTGTTTGCCCCAGCCGCCAGCACCGAAACCGCATGGGTGGGCGTGGACAGCATCGCCGATGCCGTAGCATTATTAACCAAAATTCGCAACCAATTTGCCGAACGCCTATGCAGTTTTGAATTGGTCAGCGCGTATGCCCTAGAATTATCCAGCCAATACAGCCAATTAAGCCAACCCGTTCAAGCCGAATGGCACGTTCTCATTGAACTAACCGACAGCCTGAAACGCGATGATTTGGGCGATTTACTCGCAGAATACCTCTACGAAAATCAATACGAAAACGCCGTATTAGCCCAATCCGAACAAGAACGCATGGAATTATGGCTGCTGCGCGAAAACATTTCAGCCAGCCAGCGCAATCTGGGCGCGAGCATCAAACACGACATTGCCGTACCCATTAGCCAAGTAGCTGATTTTGTAGAACAATGCTATGCAGATTTGCAAAATCAATATCCTGAAATGAAACAAGTCATTTTTGGACATTTAGGCGATGGCTCATTACATTACAACTGCTTCCTGCCCGTGCTAGACAACCGCGTCTATGAATACGAAGAGGCGATTAATACCATTGTTTATCAACACGTTTTGGCGCAAAATGGCACGATTGCCGCAGAACATGGCATTGGCACGCTCAAATCCCACTGGTTACCCAGCGTTCGCACCCCAGCCGAAATTGCCCTGATGAAAGCCATTAAATCGCAACTTGACCCGAAAAACTTATTCAATCCAAACAAATTATTACCTCAATCACCATCTTAATAGACTTGACGGTAATATGATGAATCAGTTATAGTTCCAATTCTTCATCTTGAAGCAAAATTTGGGGGTATAGCTCAGTTGGTAGAGCGCTTGCATGGCATGCAAGAGGTCAGCGGTTCGATCCCGCTTACCTCCACCAAATAGCATTTTTAATCTCCTATAGAACATCCCTGAAATCAAAATATTTCAGGGATTTTCATTATTTTTAAGGGTTAATGACAGCAGGTTGGTGTCATTGGCTCATCATAAAAGGCAGCCTGAAACCAAATTTCAGGCTGCCTTTGACGTTTTCACTAAATACGTTTCGCCAACGCCACCGCTTTACCAATATACAAAGCTGGTGTCAAAGCCAACAATTCCGCTTTTGCCGAATCAGGAATTGCCAAACCATTGATAAACACACGCAATGATTCAGGCGTAATGCCGTCTTTGCCGCGCGTCAAATCTTTCAGTTGCTCGTAAGCGTTTGGCACGGCATAACGGCGCATAACCGTTTGAATTGGCTCGGCTAATAATTCCCAAGTCGCGTCCAAATCTGCCGCCAAAGCCGCAGGATTGGCTTCCAATTTGTTCAAGCCGCGCAAATGCGCCACCAAACCCAACACCGTGTAACCCACGCCCACGCCCATGTTGCGTAACACCGTGCTGTCGGTCAAATCGCGTTGCCAACGCGAAACAGGCAATTTTTCCGCCAAAAAGCCCAACACCGCATTTGCCATGCCCAAATTGCCTTCCGAATTTTCAAAATCAATCGGATTGACTTTGTGCGGCATGGTTGAGCTGCCGACTTCGCCTGCTTTCACTTTTTGCTTGAAGTAGCCCAATGAAATATAGCCCCAAACATCGCGGTTGAAATCAATCAAAATCGTGTTAATGCGGCTAATGGTTTGGAAAAATTCCGCCATATAATCATGTGGTTCAATTTGAATGGTGTACGGATTGAATGTCAAACCCAATGATTGTTCTACAAATTTTTGGCAATGCGTTTCCCAATCCACATCGGGATACGCCACCATGTGCGCGTTGTAGTTGCCGACCGCGCCATTGATTTTGCCTAAAAATTCTTGTTCGGCTAACTTGCTGATTTGACGATTTAAACGGTACAACACATTCGCAATTTCTTTACCCAAAGTGGTGGGCGTGGCTGGCTGACCGTGTGTGCGCGACATCATCGGCACTTCCGCCAAATCGTGCGCCAACTGCTGCAATTTTGCCGTAACTTCGGCTAATTTCGGCAACAACACATTATTACGCGCTTCACGCAACATCAACGCATGCGACAAATTGTTGATGTCTTCCGAAGTACACGCAAAATGGATAAATTCATTGACTGCGTGAATTTCTGCATTGTTTTCAAAGCGTTTTTTCAGCCAATATTCAATTGCTTTCACATCGTGATTGGTGGTGGCTTCAATCGCTTTCACTTCGGCGGCGTTGTCCAGCGAAAAGCTGTTAATCACGCTGTCAATTTCGTCCAAAGTACGCGCGGAAAACGCAGGTACTTCGGCAATTTTCGGTTCAGCCGCCAATGCTTTGAGCCATTCCAATTCCACGCGAACACGCGCTTTCATCAAGCCGTATTCCGAAAAAATCGGGCGCAAAGTTTCCACCGCAGACGCATAACGTCCGTCTAATGGCGATAAAGCAGAAATCGGGTTAATCATTATTTTATTTCCTTGTTTAAAAAAAGATTTTCGTTTTGCTGAATGATGTTTCAGGCTGCTTGACAGGACACGGCAAAATGTCAATGCTGCCTGAAAAATATATTTTCCATTTTATTTGCCAGAACGCGCGTCTTGCCGCGCACCACGCTTTCAGGCTGCCTGAAAATCAAAATAAAGTCGTCAAACCCAAATCTTCCATTGATTGACGTAATTGATTGATTTTATCTTCATCGTTATGCACCAATAACAAGTAGCTATTTTCATACGCCCCGATGTCAATCAAACACAAACCATGTGGTTCAAGTGCTTGATTATAATAAGGCAAAAAAGCAGAACTTGGGTTGTCATTGCTCCAATCCAAAAATGCCATTGGGTCATCGTCTAAAAAATCAGCTTGTTCAAATGATTCGTTAGCTTGTTCGTAAGCAGGCTCTAAAATTTGTTCCATATCAAATGAAACGCCCAATTTTTGTACTGCTTTCAATTCATTCAAATCAATATAGGGTTCTTTCCATTCCACATAAGTCATGAATTGACCGTATGGGCTACGCGCAAAATCATTTTCAGCATCATAACCTAATGCTGGAAACAACCAGCCATTAACCAAATCATCAAGCGATTCAGGCGCGGTATTGGGCAGTGCTTCGCGTACTAATTCAGGTGTCGCGGCGATGAGTGCATTCAAAAAATTTTGGTAATGTTCCATTATTTTAGATTCCTATTATTAAAAAATTTAGGGTTTAGTCAAACGCAATGTTTTCGCTGGAAACACCACATCAGCATACATTTCCGCCACGCTTATTTGATAATTTAGGCTGGCTAATTCAATCAAATCCGTTGATTGCGAATAAGTTTCCGCTTTCCAATTGTCCACGCGGCGATACACGGTTACTGCCATAAAATTTTGTTCTACCAAAATATATTCTTGCAAAGTCGGTATTTTTTTGTAGTCTTGCAATTTAAATGTCAAATCGGTTTCGCGTGTGCTATCCGACAAAACTTCAATAATGACAATAGGTTGCCCTGCTTGATTTTTGTCGCGCAAACTATCGCAATCCACCACCACATCGGGATAATAGTAATTGTGTTCGCATTTTACACGCCAATCGCTCATAAATGGTTTGCACGGTGCGCCTTTCAGATGTTGGCGCAATTCCGCAAAACAATTTCCCGCAATCAAATTGTGATTACGCGATGAACCCGCCATTACCCACACTTCGCCATTGATGTATTCATATTTTTTATCAATGGCTTGGGCGTAGGTTGTTAGGTATTCTTGTTCGCTAATGTGGTATTCGGATTGCGGATTCATGATGATTTCCTTTTAAATCTAAAAAAATAGATGTTTAAAATTTAATATCTAATAAAATAGATAATTTAATTAGATTAAATAGTTAAAATAGCAATACGCCACAAAAGCATTTCAGGCAGCCTGAAATAGGGCGATGATTTTGTCGGGTATTGCTTGATTTCATCATGTACGAATGCTTATTGTCCAAACCATTTTTGATAAATTTGTTGGTAAGTGCCATCAGCTTTGATTTGTTTCAAACCTTGATTGAGCTTATTTTGTAATTCAACATTGTCTTTTTTAACGCCGAATCCCAACTGTTCTTTAGGGCTGTGAGGGTCTTGAATCACAGTTAAACCTTCTGATTCATAAGTTTTTACAAAATATTTAAATAATCCCAAATCCCCCAAAGTAGCATCACTATCATGTTTAATTGTACTTTTTACAGATAACCAACTGGTTTCAGCAAAAACGGGAATGCCTTGATATTCTTCAACAATACGGCTTTGTAGCGTACCTTTTTGAATGGCAATTTTTTTATTGCGGATGTCCGCAAATTTTTTGATGTCAGCGTTCTTTTTGTGGGTAAGCAGAACGGTTTCAGTTTCAAAATGAGGGTCGGTAAATGCCATGATTTTCTGACGCTCATCAGTAATGGTAATGCCAGAGCTGACAATATCAGCCTTTCCACTATTGAGTGTATCAAATAAACCTTCCCAAACATAAGGTGTGTAGCTGACGGTAAAACCTTGTCGTTTACTGATTTCATCTAAAATATCATGCTCAAAACCGCTCACTTTGCTACCATCGTGAGCGATAAATGGTAGGTAGCTTTGTTCGGTATAAACACGATAATGAGCTTGTTTTTCGGTACTCGATGCAGGCGTTGCTGCTGGAGCAGAAGAAGCGGCAATCTGTGATTCGCCACTATGGCAAGCATTGAGTAAACATAGGGAGACAGCAAACAGCAAAGATTTTTTCATCATAAATCCTTTGGATTAGGGTTAAAGTTTATAAAAATCAATTATGTTATGGATGTTCTAAACCTGTATTCACACGATGATGAATCATAAATGTGAATACAGGGTTTAAGTCAAATGTTATTCGCCAAACCATTTTTGGTACAATTTTTGATAGGTACCATCGGCTTTCATTTGTTGTAAACCTTGATTTAATTTGCTTTGCAATTCGGTATTGTCTTTTCTCACCACAAAGCCTAATTCTTCTTTGACGCTGCTTGGGTCTTTCACCACTTTTAAGCCTTCGTCTGGATATTTTTTAGCAAAATAAGATAATACGCCAAAATCACCTACGGTGGCTGCTGAATATTTGGCAATGGTGTTTTTCACGGTCAGCCAACTGCTGTCTCCGTACATCGGTTCTCCACCATATTGTTGTACCAAATTATCTTGGAATGTGCCTTGTTTGACGCTGATTTGTTTGCCGCGAATATCAGCGAATTTTTTGATATTTTGGGTTTCTTTGCCCAATAATAAAACGGTTTCGGTTTCAAAATAGGGGTCGGAAAATGACATTTTTTGTTTGCGTTCTTCGGTAATGGTGATACCTGAACTCACAATATCTGCTTTGCCGTTGTTTAATGTGTCAAATAAGCCATCCCAAATATAGGGTGTGAATTTCACTTGGAAATTTTGGCGTTTGGCAATTTCATTCAGTAAATCATATTCAAAGCCGCTAATTTGTTCTGCACTGGAATGCATAATAAACGGTGGATAGGATTGTTCGGTGTACACACGATATACTGTTTGTGATGCAGCAGGTGGCGATGTGGTTGCACTTGCAGCAGGTGTAGTCGTGTCGGTATTGTTTTTGCCACAGGCACTCATTAAAACGCAAGCAGATAAAAGCCATAGATATTGTTTCATTTTATTTCACCTCGATAAATATTCATTCGAAAGATTGAAGTTGTTTGGGGTTCCTCTTTTTGGAATGGGTCGCTGCCTTTCAAGCTAGTCATGTGCCACTTACCATCACTACGAGCGCAGCGTGGGTGCGGCGGCAAGACGCCGCGTTCTGGCAAATATTCAGCTTACCTTTCAAAACAATGCGCTGTACTGAAAGGCTGCCTGAAAATTTATTCAATCGCCAAACGGTCTAAACGATAACGCATACTGCGGAAACTAATCCCCAATACTTTCGCGGCTTGGGTGCGATTGTATTTTGTGTATTCAAGGGCTTGTTGCAAAATTTGGCGTTCCACATCGTCCAAGTAATCTTGTAATTGGGTATACCCCATTTGGAACGCGGGTAAACCTGTGGTTTCGCTTTCCACTAATGGAAAGGGTTCGTCATCTAAAGTCATGGGATTGGCGTTGATTTGCAAATCTTCTACGTCAATGGTGTGGTTGCTTGCCAAGGCGACTGCGCGTTCCAAAATGTTTTCCAATTCGCGGAAATTCCCAGGGTAGTTGTAGTGCAGCAGGGCGTCTCGTGCGGCGGCGGTCATGCGAATGCCTGTGCCGTGATGTTTGTGTAATAAGTGGACAATCAGGCGTTCTAAATCTTCGTGCATTTCGCGCAATGGCGGCATTTTCAGGGTAACGACATTGAGGCGATAAAACAGGTCTTGACGGAACGCGCCACTTTCCACCAACGCTTCCAAATTTTTATGCGTGGCAGAAATAATGCGAACATCTACTTTCACTTCTTGCGCGTCGCCAATGCGGCGTACGGCTTTTTCTTGAATGGCACGAAGTAATTTCACTTGCATGGCTAACGGTAAATCTGCCACTTCGTCTAGGAATAATGTGCCACCGTGCGCGTGTTGGAAAAAGCCCAAGCGGTCTTGGTCTGCGCCTGTGAAACTGCCTTTTTTGTAGCCGAAAAATTCGCTTTCCATCAAATTTTCGGGAATCGCGCCGCAGTTTACTGCAATAAATGGTTTGTCTGCGCGAGCGGATAATTCGTGAATGCTGCGAGCGGCTTGTTCTTTACCCGAACCGCTTTCGCCTGAAATGTAAACGGGAACATTGCTGTCGGCAAGTTTGCGAATTAAACGGCGGGCTTCTTCAATTTGTTGTGAACTACCCAAAATGCGTGGCACGTCGGCTTCACGTTTCAGGCTGCCTGAATGGACATCGTCCACTACATTTAAACGTGGTTCAGGTGCGGTTTGAACGGGTGTTTCCGTTTTCAGGCTGCTTGAAACGGGGGCAGATGTGCGACTGCGTGTACTGGCAGTGGTTTTTAATACATCTGCCATGTCTTGCCATTCCGTATCTGCCCATTCATTGGATTGAGCGGCGGGTGTGGGTGGAGTAGGGCTGGCAATCGTGGGTTTAGGGGTTGGAGTAGGTTTGGGTTCAACAGCAGGTTTGGCAACAGACGGGGCGTCTTGAGCTTCATCTTGCACTTTGATGGCAGATTTCACCAATGTCCGTAATTGCGCTAAAGTAATCGGTTTTTGCAAATAATCAAACGCGCCAATTTTCAAGGCTTGCACCGCTTGGTCGGCATTGCCAAACGCGGTAATCACCGCAACAGGCGTATCCATTCCATTTTGCGTAATGTGTTCCACCACTTCCAAACCAGAGCCATCGGGCATTCGCATATCGGTTAATACCAGCGAATATTTGTTTTCATTCAACTTTTTCTTGGCAATATTCACGCCTTCGGCGGTATCTACGTTCAACCCCATTTTCATCAGGGTCATTTCCATCAAATCGCGAATATCGGCTTCATCATCCACCACCAACACAGGGCGGTTTAAACTGTTTTTAGTCATAACGGGCTTTCGGTAATAAAAGTTCAAATGCTTTGGGTTTGGCGATGTAATTCAAATCGCCACGATTGGCATGAGCCAATTCACGCGCCACATATAATCCCAAACCTGTGCCTTCTGCCACATTTTGCGTGGTAAAAAAAGGTTCAAACAAATGCGATAATTTCTCATCATCAATCGGTTCGCCATCATCGTACACCCGAAATGAGACAAAATCGCTATTAATCTCATTTCGTACCACCACTTTGACAGAGTTTATTTTTTTCTGACTGTGTCGCCAAGCGTTATTACATAAATTCCACACAATTTGTTGTAAATGCATGGGGTCAAAGATGGCATCGGTTTTGCTGGCAATATCGGCTTTCAGGCAGCCTGCGGCTTCTGGGCGCGTGAGTAAAAATTCCTGCTGAAAATTTTGCCAAAATTCTTTTAATGAGATGGTCTCACGATTCAAACGGTCGCTTTTGTTTAATGTGGAAACTTCTTCAATCATGCGGTCAATTCGTGCAATATTATTATCAATAATATGACACAATTTATTGGTCATCGCATCATCTTCTGCCATTTCAATTAACAAACCATTGGCTTGACGCGCCGCCGATAAAGGATTGCGAATTTCATGCGCCAAATTTGCCGTTAATAAACCCAACGATGCCAATTTAACCGATTGCGCCTCTGCCTGTCGCTCTTTTTCAGCACGAATAAACAAAATCAACAATTCCGTTTCCTGCTGAATCACAGGTATGGCGCGAATATTCATATCCGATTGATTAATCATCAAATTGGTTTCAAAAGGCAAACGCGAATTACCACGCCAACGCCGAACCAATTCATGCACAAAAGGCGCGGTTTGATTTACTTTCAATGTGGGAAAATAATGCAACGCTTGCCGATTATGCAGCCAAACGCGCCGCGTTTCATCTACCACAATCACCGCTTCCTGCATTCGGTTCAATACCACTTTGTTTAACGCGCTGATTTGATTAAATGCGGTGCGGTGTTTTTGAACCGATTCACTCGCATTATTCAAATAGCTGGCAGAATAAGCCGTCAAAAGCGATACCAAATAACAACTGGCAATCAGCACCAAATAATTTGTCAGCGTGGAAAAAAACCAACCCGCATCTTTTTCAAATGGTGAATGATGCAAAAATAAACTAATGATAATCAATAAACTGGCATAACTTGCATATAAGTTAGGGTAACGTCCATAACTCAACACGCACGAAATCGCCAAAAACGGCAACACCAAAATCCCAAAACCCGTACTCACGCCGCCCAATAAATGGGTGAGCAAGACCATCATAGAAATATCGGCAACGGCGGTGATATTGGGCGTTTCCCAACGGTTTTGTTTTTGCCATGACGGATAAACCGTTCCAATCATCGTCAAAAAACCGTAAGCGAAAAACCATATTTTCATCGCACGAGTTTGTAAATTGGTCATCATCACGGGAATGGACGAGACATTGCCGCCTTGTTCCGTTAAAGATTTCACCAGTTCGGTCGATTCCGATGCAAACGCGGAAAACAACATCAAAGTAAACAAAATCGTGATTCGCGCAATATTGGTTAAATTAATAATGCGGTTGATTTGTTCTTCCCAATCTTGCTTGCGCCAAAAACGGGTTTTAAATTTTTGTGTAATCATCTTGTTTGCCCATATTTTGATCTTTCAGGCAGCCTGAAATCAACGAATCGCCGTAATTTGCCCAGACACATCCAGCACTTTGCCCTTGCGTCCGCGCTTATTGCTGATGTCTGCTAAATGCAAACGCTCTTCGCTCACGCCACCGCGTTTGCCGACAATTTCCAGCATATATTCAGCCGTTTGAATCACATTCAATACGCTCAAACAGTCATCGTCTTGCAAACTAATGAGTTGTAAACCGCGTCCTTTTGCCATAATCTTCATTTCGCTCATGCTAAACGCGAGCAAACGCTTGTTTTTCGTGGCTAAAACCACTTTGCAATCGGGATTGATTAAAGACGATAAATACACTTGCACAGGCGGTAACACCGTTTCGCCTTGCTCCAACGTCATCACCGCTTTACCTGCTTTCAAGCGCGAAGACAAGTCATCTAATTTACAAATAAATCCGTAACCACCTGAATTTGATAACAAATAATGTTCATCAGGTGCACCTGCCAACAACGCCAAAACTTTCGCGCCTTGTTGCAATTCAATCATCGAACCAATCGGCACACCATCGCCACGACCTTTCGGCACATCGGCTGGGTCAATCGTGTAACTGCGCCCCAAAGTGTCCAACACAATCACAGGTTGCACGGTGCGCGTTTCCAAAACTTGTTGCAAATCATCGCCTTCTTTGAATGCGATTTGCGACACGTCCACATCATGCCCTGCACGAGCGCGTATCCAGCCCAAACGCGACACAATCAACGTAATCGGTTCATCGGCGGTGGTTTGCGTGAGCGTGGCGCGTTCGGCAACTTCTACTAATGTGCGGCGTGCATCGCCAAATTGTTTCATGTCAGACTGCATTTCTTTGATGATTAACTTCTTTTTCGCATCATCATCGGACAATAAATGTTTCAGGCTGCCTTGTTCTTCGCGCAATTCGTTTAATTCGCTTTCTAATTTGAAACCTTCCAAACGCGCTAATTGGCGCAAACGAATTTCCAAAATATCTTCGGCTTGAATTTCAGTTAAACCAAATTCGCGAATTAAATCGGCTTTCGGTTCATCTGATTCGCGTATGACTTTGATGACTTTATCAATATGCAAAAAGGCAATATGGCGACCTTCCAAAATATGAATGCGCTTTTCCACCGCGTCCAAGCGAAATTGCAAACGGCGCGTAACGGTTGCCACGCGATAATCCAGCCATTCTTGCAAAATGGTTTTCAGATTTTTTTGCGCTGGGCGGTTGTCCATGCCCATCATCACGAGATTGATAGACACATTGCCTTCCAAACTGGTTTGTGCCATCAAGGTATTGACAAAATGCTCTGGCTCAACACGGCTGGATTTCGGCTCAAACACCAAACGCACCGCGTGTTCGCTGTCGCTTTCATCGCGCACTTTTTCAATCAAATCCAACATCAATTTTTTGGTATTGAGTTGGTCTTGATTAAGTTGTTTTTTGCCTGCTTTGGGCTTTGGATTGGTTTGTTCTTCAATTTCCGCCAAAATTTTCGCAGCCGAAGTGTTGGGCGGTAATTCGGTAACAATCACGCGCCATTGTCCACGCGCTAATTTTTCAATTTCATAACGCGCACGCACACGCACCGAACCTTTGCCCGTTTCGTAAATTTGGCGCAAATCTTTGGGCGGTGTGATGATGTGTCCGCCACCTGCAA
>JBHARQ010000188.1:0-3026 GCA_041831015.1 Simonsiella sp.
CGTAGCAGCGCGTTTTGGTATGGAATGCCACGTTTACATGGGGGCGGACGACATTCAACGCCAAGCCCCCAACGTATTCCGCATGAAATTATTGGGCGCGAATGTGGTGGGCGTGGACAGCGGCAGCCGTACACTCAAAGACGCGATGAACGAAGGCATGCGTGAATGGGTAGCGCGTGTGGACGACACGTTTTACATCATCGGCACGGCAGCCGGCCCTGCGCCTTATCCCGAAATGGTGCGCGATTTCCAATGCGTGATTGGCAACGAAGCCAAAGAGCAAATGTTGGAAGCGATTGGTCGTCAGCCTGATGTGGCGGTGGCGTGTGTGGGCGGTGGTTCAAACGCGATTGGCTTGTTCTATCCCTATATTGAAGAAGAGAATGTGCGTTTGGTGGGCGTGGAAGCGGGCGGACACGGTGTGAATACGCCAGACCATGCCGCACCGATTACTTCGGGCGCACCGATTGGCGTGTTGCACGGTTTCCGCAGCTATTTGATGCAAGATGAAAATGGTCAGGTGTTGGGAACGCATTCGGTGTCGGCAGGTTTGGATTACCCTGGAATTGGCCCTGAACACAGCCATTTGCACGACATCGGTCGGGTGGAATATCACGCGGCAAATGATGATGCGGCGTTGCAAGCCTTTGATTTATTGTGCCGCTATGAAGGGATTATTCCAGCGTTAGAAAGCTCGCACGCGCTGGCATGGGCGGTGGCAAATGCGCCGAAAATGCGCCCAGACCAAGTGATTTTGGTGAATTTGTCGGGACGTGGCGATAAAGACATCAACACGGTAGCGAAATTGAAAGGGATTGAGTTGTAAGAAATTTCAGACAGCCTGAAAGTACACGGCAAAAATGGAGCGGCGACGGCTCGTCGCCATTTTTTAAATACTACATTAATTTAATTTTTATGAAATTCAAATATTTGGCGACGAGCCGTCGCCGTTCCATGTAGTGCTATTTAAATTTTGTCGTGTATTGAAAGGCAGCCTGAAAGCGTGGGAAATGCGTTTCAGGCTGCCTGAATTTTATTCATTTGTTGTTTTATTTAAAAGTATATTTAATAAATTGATTTGTTTGTCTTTTTCGGCAATAATGATATCTTTACACGCAATGATTTCTTTTAAATTGGCAATTTCATTTTTACTTTCATCATTATCCTGACATCTATTATAAATAGAATTGCTACTATTTGTATGAACATGATTATAAAAAGTGTCGCCATTTTGTTCTGAAGTCAATAAATCAAAAACATTGATTTCAAATACTTGGGCAATTTGCTGAATTTTATCTAAATGTAATTTCGTTTCGCCACGCTCAATTTTGGCATAACCGCTAGGAGACATATTAATGCGTTCTGCCATTTCTTCTTGCGTCCAATGATTGAACTCTCTCAAATATTTAATTTTTTCATGTATTTTCATAATAACTCTATTTGGACAGAAAATTGCTCTAAAAGCGTTAGATTAAAAAGTAAAACGCGTTTATTATATAGCGCATAGAAACAAATTACCACTTTTTTAACAAGGAACTAGGAGCAATATTATGAAAAATTTTATGGGTAAATTGGCAGTTGCAGTAGCAGCTATGACTTTAGCTAGTAATGCAGCAGCTTATAGAATTGAGAATACCTCTTATGACAAAAGTATTCTTGGACATACAGTAAAAGTAGTTACGGGTTATTGTAATACAAGTTTGTCTTTTACAGTTACTAAAGACGAAAGTGAATACAAGTGGTTTTATGCATCATCTCGTGCTAATGGGTACGCTAATTCAATGGATGAAGCGATTCGTTTAGCTTGTGGTGAATAAATTATCAATCATCAGTTTTCAGGCTGTTTGAAATGTGGAAAAATCCCATTTCATACAGCCTGAAATTCATTTTATACAAGTTGCGTAAGTCGGATTCTTAAACCCGACTCTTACCAATTAACCAAACAATTCCGAATGCATCCCCAGTCTAACCGTCATTCTTGCCAGTCCTGAATATCGCGCATCATTTCATTTAAATCGGTATAGCCTTGATGAAATTGACCATTTTTGCGATTTTGTATGGCTTCTTCCATGGCGGCGCGAGTGGTGGCATTGGGTGTTTTTTCTGATTTATAATCAAATGATAATGGAATTGTATTGGTATCTGCCACTTGCGTTAAAAATAATTTAAATGCTTGTGATGGCGATAGACCATAGCTGTCAAATACCGCAAATGCGCGTTGACGCAAATCATCATCTAGGCGAATATTGTAATTACTACTAGGCATTTGTTTTACTCCTGATAGACATTGAGTGTACATTGTAAAACATTTCAGGCAGCCTGAAAACTTTTTCAAAGGAAAAACCATGACCCCCAACAATATTTTCTGCATCGGACGAAACTACGTTGCCCACATCGCCGAATTGCAAAACGAAACGCCCACCGAACCGCTTATTTTCCTGAAACCAAACAGCAGTTTACAATGTTCAGGCAGCCTGAAATTGCCCGAATTTAGCCAAAATGTCCATTACGAAACCGAATTGGTGCTGCAAATCGGCACAGATTGCGACCACATCGCGCCCGAAGACGCGCACACTTTGATTGCCGCCTACGCCGTTGGCTTGGATTTGACGGCGCGTGATGTGCAAGATGTCGCCAAAGCCAAAGGTTTGCCGTGGACAAAAGCGAAAGGTTTTCGTGGCGCGGCTTGTGTGTCGGATTTTGTGCCAGCCAGTCAGTTACCAAATTTTCAAGAAATTGAATTTACGATGAAATTAAATGGCGAGTTGCGCCAACATGGGCGTGTCAATCATATGATTTATTCTATTCCTGTGCTGTTGACGGAATTGGCGAGTATTTATGGTTTGCGGCGTGGCGATTTGGTGTTTACAGGTACGCCAGAAGGCGTGGGGCGGTTGCAATCGGGCGATGTGTTGGCGTTGGATTTGCAAAATGGGCTGGTGTCGGCTCAATTTGAAGTGGTGTAATTTTTGGAGATGTGGGAATATTGATTGAATGAAGTGTTTGCACTAAAGGGCGGATATGAA
>JBHARQ010000189.1:0-4371 GCA_041831015.1 Simonsiella sp.
ATGTAACATTATTTTTTCAGTAATTCAATATAAATATTTTCCTGTGTCCATTTTACCAAAATTTAAAGATATAACCATATAAACAACAGGCAACTGCTTGTCTATGACCTTAAAATTTTTTTATAATGTATCCATCATCAATAGATACAAGGAGCAAATATCATGACCGTTGCCACCGTATTCAAAAATAACCAAAGCCAAGCCGTGCGTTTACCCAAAGCCGTTGCCTTTCCCGAAAATGTGAAGCAAGTGGACGTGCAAGTCGTGGGTAATATGCGGATTTTGTCGCCCGTTGGTACATCGTGGGATTACTTTTTTGACCATGTGGAAGTACCCGATGATTTTATGAATGAACGCGAACAGCCCGAAGCGCAAGAAAGAGAGCAAATCTTTGATTAAATATTTACTGGATACCAATATCTGTATTTATGCCATGAAATACAAACCACTGTCGGTGCGCGAAAAATTCAATGCTTATCAAGGACAAATGGCTATTAGTTCGGTGGTGCTTATGGAATTGGCATGGGGCGCGGAGTGTTCGCAATCGCCACAAAAAGCACATTTTGCGCTAGAAGCCTTTGTGGAAGGCTTGCAGATTTTGGACTTCAATCCGTCCGCAGCCTATCACACCGCACAAATTCGCGCACAGTTGAAAAAAGCAGGTACGCCGATTGGCGCGTATGATTATATGATTGCAGGTCATGCGCGTAGTATGGGCTTGATTTTAGTGAGCAATAATCTCAAAGAATTTCAGCGTGTAGAAGGTTTGCGTTTGGAAAATTGGGTAGAAATGTAGTCAATCATGAACCATCCTAAATTCCCAATCATCTATTCACACAAAGACTTCATCGCCATCAACAAACCCGCCAACCAATCCGTCCACCGCGACCAAGACGAACACGGCTTAACCGAACAACTGGCGCAACAACTCGGCATAGAACGCCTATGGCTGATTCACCGCTTGGACAAATGCACCAGTGGCGTGTTGTTGCTCTCGCTCAATGCCGAAACCGCCACGCAATTCGGGCAAATGTTCGCCAACAAAACCGTCCGCAAAACCTATTGGGCAATCAGCGACCGCAAGCCGTCCAAAAAACAAGGCTGGGTCAAAGGCGATATGGAAAAATCCAGACGTGGCGCATGGAAACTCACGCGCACGATGGACAATCCCGCCATTACCCAATTCACCAGCGAACACATGGGCGCGTACCGCCTGTTCACGCTCCACCCACACACAGGCAAAACGCACCAACTGCGCGTTGCCATGAAAAGTTTGGGGAGCGCGATTTTGGGTGATACGCTGTACGGTGGCACACCAGCACCACGCGTTTTCCTACATGCGCGTGAAGTGGCGTTTACTTATCAGGGCGAAGATTTTTGCATTACTGCGCCTGTGGATGAAGCGTGGGAAGATGTGTTCCATTCAAATGATTCAAAATTTGATAGGGGCTAATGACAGCGAAGCGGTGTCGTTTTGTACCTTGATTTTGTCAGCAAAAACGACCAATTCAAGGCGAAAATACGAGTCAGGTTGAACACCTGATGAGTATTTTAGCTTCGCAAGTCCGCTTCGCTACCTAACTTGAAGTGGGCGATTTTTGATGCAAAAGCAAGTGCAAAATGAAATGTCATTAGCCCTTAATGAATGAACACAAAAATACAGGCTGCCTGAATCGTTTTTCAGACAGCCTGTTATTATTTACGCGCTTTCCACCACAATTTTCGGGAATCTCGCGCTAAAATCACGCCCTTTATCCGCAATCGCCAATGCTACTGCAAACGCAGCATCACGATAAATTTTTGCTACCGCCGCTTGCTGCGTGTGTAATGCGCCAGCCGTGCCAGTGTCCATCGCCTCGCGTATCGGCAGACTGAGTGGTAATTGTCCCAATAATGGCACATTTAATTTTGTTGCCAAATCCTTGCCGCCATCAACCCCAAAAATCGCCTCATGATGTCCACATTGCGAACAAATATGAACCGACATATTTTCCAATACCCCCATAATCGGAATATTCACTTTATGAAACATATCAATCGCTTTGCGTGCATCAATCAACGCAATGTCTTGCGGCGTGGTTACCACCACCGAACCCGTTACAGGAATTTTCTGTGATAACGTTAATTGAATATCGCCCGTCCCTGGGGGCAAATCAATAAACAAATAATCCACATCATCCCAATCACTTTGAAACAACAACTGCTGCAAAGCCTGCGACACCATCGGGCCACGCCACACCACCGCTTGGTCGGCATCAATCAAAAAACCAATCGACATCACCTGAATCCCATCCTCATTCACCACAGGAATCAAACGCTGGTTGCGCTGTTCAGGCTGCTGTTGCGCCACACCCAACATGGTTGGCTGACTAGGGCCATACAAATCCGCATCCAACACTCCCACACGCGCGCCCATTTTTGCCAAAGCCGTTGCCAAATTTGCCGTTGTGGTGGATTTACCCACGCCGCCTTTGCCCGATGCCACCGCAATAATATTTTTCACGCCCTGAATCGTACTGATACCCGCCTGCACCTTGTGCGCCACAATATGATGACGAATCTCCAAATCCACCAATTTTCCTGTCGCGGTTGCGATTGCCTCGCGCAACTCATCTGCCAAAAACTGTGCAGGGAAACCAAATTGCAGCACCACTTTCAGGCTGCCTGATGCCTGTTCCGCTACCGAAACCAACGCCTTTTCACTGCCAATCGTACGATTGGTGTGCGGAATACCAATATTATTAATCTGCTGATTCATCTATTTTCACTCAAACCATTCAAAAAGAAACGCAAGCATAACGTTCAGGCAGCCTGAAATCAAGCCCAAAAAACCTTAAGGGCTAATGACATTTCCTTTTGCACTTGCTTTTGTATCAAAAATCAACGTACAAAACAACACCGCTTCGCTGCCATCAGCCCCTACATCTCCCCAACATTTCGATGAAATTTGCCAGAACGCGGCGTCTTGCTCCCCACGCTTTTGGGTGGGTGGCACGAAACCGCTCGCACTTCATCACCCCTCATCTACAACAATACTTCTGCGAGCCGTTTTAAATTTATGTTTCAAAATATCAAATAAATGATGACTTACAAACCAAGTATCATCGTCTAATAACAATGCGCCGCGTTCCACCACAAATTCCAAATCCTCACCACGCACCCTATCTTTTTCCCGAATCCGCAAACGTGGATGATACAACCAATCAGCCGTTGGCAATTTCGTTGATGCCCATTTCACTCGCAAATTATGCGTATCCAAATTCGTCTGCTTGCACACACACGACTTTACCAACGACACAGGGCAAGGCGCATCTTTCGGCAACGTATGCGGCAAAATCCCCAAACGAGTCGGACACAAATTCTGCGCCGATGCCCATTCCTGCAAAGCACGTTTCGCCCCTTTCGGATGCAAAAAAACACCAGTAGGCGGTTTCTCATAAAAACCATTGGCGAGTTGATGCACTTTCGCTTTTAGGCAGCCTGATTGCTCATAAAATGAAACCGTGTGCCGTCCACTTTGTCCCAAATCCACCTGCCATTGCCGCGCCAATTTGGCATATTCCACCATACTTTGCAATGAACTACCTGCCGCCACAAATTCCAGACGTTTCACCTGCGCCAGCCAAGACGGTTGGCGCGAAATCATCTCCACCATATCACGATAACCATGTTCACATAATCGCAACTGCACCTCATCATCCAAATGCAATACCGCCACACCAAACCCATCGCCAAAAGTCGCCAACGATTCACGAATCCATTCAGGCGTATCCTCTGGCAACATTTTCGGTTGCAACAAACGCCATGCCGTTTCCTGCCAAGTGTCCAAATGCTCACGCAAAGCCACCTGCAAAAAATCTGCCAACATCGCCACATCCGACCAAGCGCGATGCCGTTCTCCATCAGGAATCAGTTGAAAACGCTCTACAATCGCATCCAAATTATGCTTGCGCTCATGCGGATACAAAGCATGGGACAATTTGACCGTGCATAACGCCGCCGTTGCAAACGCCACACCAGCACGCGCCGATTCATGACGCAACATCGTATAATCAAAATGCGAATTGTGCGCCACAATCAACGAACCACGCAAAGACGGCAAAATATCAGGTAACAATTCAGCAAAAGTAGGGGCATTTGCCACCATCTCATTGCTAATACCTGTTAATTCCGTAATAAATTCAGGAATATCAACTTGCGGATTCACCAATTGCGAATAACGCTCCACCGATTGCCCGTCAAAGCGCAAAAATGCGATTTCCGTGATGTGGTCGCGCATCAAATCGCCACCTGTTGATTCCAAATCCAGAATCACAACAGGCAGCCCGAAACAAGCGAATTGTTCCGCTAGAAAAGCATATCGTTGTTGCA
>JBHARQ010000190.1:0-2890 GCA_041831015.1 Simonsiella sp.
ACCTTGATAGGTATGAAAACTAAAACGTATCACAACGCTTAGCGGCAATAAAAACCGCCATGTTGTCTTGGGCGTGGCAAACAGCAAGCCAACAAAAAACAATTCTTCAAAAAATCCGTTGAGTAAGGCAAACACAATCAAGTTTGGCGTGATATAGGACAGCGACTGATAAGTGTGGTCTGTATGGGTATGGTTGGCGGTGTAGTCATTGACAAGGTCGTGATAGATGGGTGTGTGGCTGTTGTACCAATAAGCCCAATCAAACCAATAACCTGCATAATAAACCAGTGTTGCTACCGTGCCTGCAACCATAAAATACAGCACAATTTTTAGTGGTGTGTGGCGATTGATGGCAAAATTCAATCCGCCAAAATCAAAACGCCGATATGTCAAATAGGCAAAAGCCAAACCCAATAACACGACTTCATACACAATTGCCCAGAGATTGCCAAAGCCTTGTATGGGCAAGCTCTCTGCCTGAAACTCGTTGGCAGCATGATGGTTCATCCATGTCATCAAAGTCATCAAATAAGCATAATTTGAGCTGATTATCGCTATGCCAAAAAATATTAAAGTTAAAACAGCGATGTCGGTATATGTTAAGTGTTTGATGGATGTTTTAGCGGCTTTCATCATTGTTCAGTTCTCTATGTAATGGATATCAATGATTTGATATTTAACTTCATAAGTCACATGGTCATTGGTGTATCGGTGTTTCGCTGCGTATAGCTGCCAGCTAATAGACTTCCTGCGAAACTTTCATTTTGTTAAAACGCCCACATGAACTACGAAAACAGCAAAAGTCTCACAGACATTAAATTTAAACGGTTATTATTAGGCGTACAAAGAGAAACTTTTGTCAAGAGAAACTTTTGTCAAAATGCTTCAAGTGCTTAATGTGGCTTACATTCAAACGCACAAGCGTGGCGGACGTACCTAAATTGTCATTGGAAGATTTGCTCATGGCAATTTTACAGTATCTGCGCGAATACCGCACTTATGAACAAATCGCTGCTGATTTCGGTATTCATGAAAGCAATTTAATTCGTCGCAGTAAGTAGGTAGAAGATGTTCTGATTAAAAACGGCTTTCATATTGCAGGCAGAGGCATTACATCAGATGATACCGTGTTGATTGATGCTTCAGAAATCCGTGTTTGTCGTCCCGAAAAAAACAGCACTTAAACTATTCGGGAAAGAAAAAATGTCATACAGCCAAAGTCCAAATTGCCATGAGCGCAACAGGCGGAATTTTACGTTTGGATTATGCGACGTATGGACGAACACATGATTTTCATTTATTTAAATCAAGTTATTGCAATCTAAAGAAAGCCAAATTAATTTTGGCAGTCAGTGGCTGTCAAGGCATTACCAAGTTATACCCGCAGGCTCAAACAGCAATTAAGTCCGGTAAAAAGCATCAGTTAAGCCAAGAAGAAAAAGCATTTAACCGCCTTCTTTCCAGTCAAAGGATGCGAGTAGAAAATACGCTTGCTAAATTCAAAGTATTTAAGGTGTTATCTTGCCGTTATCGTAATCATCGCAAACGGTTGGGATTACGCTTAAATCTTATTGCCGGAATGATCAATATAGAGCTTGGGTTTTAGTTTCGCAGGAAGTCTATTGAAGCCAATCGTGTTGAAAACGAAGCATCATTAACAAAACAAGCACCCAAAACGGCAATAACAATCACGTTATTGCTGTTTTTTGTGTTAGAATCCGCGCTTTATTTTTTGCACAGGCAGATGCAACATGGCGGGCAATACTATCGGACAAGTGTTTACGGTTACCACTTTTGGCGAGAGTCATGGCGCGGGTTTGGGCTGTATTATTGACGGCTGTCCGCCTAATCTGTCTTTATCTGTCGCAGACATTCAACACGATTTAGACCGCCGCAAACCGGGCACCAGCCGCCATGTTACCCAACGGCGTGAGGCCGATGAGGTGGAAATTTTATCGGGTGTGTTTGAAGGCAAAACCACCGGCACACCGATTGCGCTACTTATTCGCAATACCGACCAGCGCAGCAAAGATTATGGCAATATTGCCGAGCAATTCCGCCCCGGCCATGCCGATTACACTTATTGGCATAAATTTGGCATTCGCGATTATCGTGGCGGTGGCAGAAGCTCGGCGCGTGAAACGGCAGCGCGGGTTGCTGCCGGAGCCATTGCGAAAAAGTGGCTCAAAGAAAAATTTGGTACACAGATTGTCTGTTGGGTGTCGCAGATAGGCGAAATGCCGATTGCGTTTGAACATGAGCAGTTCATCACACAAAACCCGTTTTTTGCCGCCAATCAATCACAAATCCATGATTTAGAACAATATATGGATAGTGTGCGAAAATCCTTAGACAGCGTGGGCGCGAAATTACATATTGAGGCACGCAATATTCCCGTGGGCTTGGGTGAACCGGTATTTGACCGTTTGGATGCAGAAATTGCTTATGCCCTCATGTCCATCAATGCCGTAAAAGGCGTAGAAATTGGCGACGGTTTTGAAGTGGTGGCACAGCGCGGCAGCATTCATGGTGATGAACTCACGCCCAATGGTTTTAAATCGAATCATTCGGGTGGCATATTAGGGGGTATTTCCACAGGACAAACGATTACCGCCAACATCGCCATCAAGCCCACAAGCTCCATTGCCACACCGCGTGAATCCATTGATATATCCGGAAATTCCGTGCAAATTGCCACGCATGGGCGGCATGACCCGTGTGTCGGTTTGCGCGCCGCACCGATTGCCGAAGCAATGCTCGCGCTTGTGTTAATGGATCATGCCTTGCGCCAACGCGCACAAAATGCTGATGTGCAAGTCAATACGCCCGATATCGCACGCATTTAGTTACCAACAAAAATCACTGAATTATCAGCGACCTTATGTTTTAC
>JBHARQ010000191.1:0-4205 GCA_041831015.1 Simonsiella sp.
CGCTATGCTGCTGACGCAATTCAGTTTCTAAAATCCAACGACCAAAACGCGCCGCCTGACCGCGTGAATCGCAACCAAACGCAGAAACTTGTTTCACATTCAAACCATAACGTGCAATGGCTTGATTATTCGAAATATATTCTACTTTGGCACGGTAGCCATCGTATTTATCTGCATATTTAACGTAAACAGCAGTATGAATACCTTTCAGGTTTGCACCTGAATAATCAAATCTGCCATCAACGACATTGGCATTGCTGTAATGCGCCACAGGGTCTTTATGAACATCAGCCAACACAGTAATTTGATTGCCGTTCCAAACGCTTAAACCACAAAACGCGCTGGCTAAATCTTGCAATAAATCTGCTGCTTGACGTTGGTCGGTAATATAGGCATTACAAACATATCGCGGCTCTTTGCCACCAAAACCATCATCAACTAATTCATCACAATATTTGCCGATTTGATACAACGCCCATTTATCAATGTCATTCACTTCCAAACGATGGGCAAGCGTAGAGTAGCGCGGATTGGTCAATAAATCATAAAATACCCATGCAGGATTATTGGACCAAGCCATTTTAAAACTACCGTCCCACAGGCTGCCTGAATATTGACGTGTCTCAGGGTCATAATTGGCAGGAACTTGTAATAATTTACCGCGCAGCAAATAATTGCGGCGCGGCACATTGTTGCCAAATTGGTCTGAATCAATTTTTAGGGCAGATAGGGCAGTATTCGGATAACTCAATTTCGCATCTATCATTTCAACATAAGACGCAAAAAATGTGTTATTGGCTACCTTATCAGTTGTACTATCAGCGGTTACACGGCTCACACGAATATTAAAGGGAACAGCAGGCAAATCATCAAAAACCACATCATGATAAAACGCACCAGAAGCCTTTTCATCAAACAACACAGGGCGAGATACTTGTACGCCCTTATGATTAACCAATTCAATCAAGAGTTCAGTAACCGCCGCAATGGTATCGCCATTATCTTTAACGAGCGTATTGCGCTCTACACCAACCGTTACACGCAACCGATTGATATTATTATCACTGATGGCACGAATAATGGGCGTGGTTTTCTTAACACGGGCAGACACGCTGACCGTGCGCTCAGAAACATCAAAGCCGGGAATGTAAGATTGCTCTGGCGAGCCTACCTGAAAAAAGCCAGCAACCCCTTTAAAATTAAAAGAATTATCCGTATTTTGGACTGGCGTATCGTCAAAATAAATACTTTTAAACGGCGCATCATTGCCATGTGCAAAACCTGCAATTTCGCCTTCGCAAATCGCATCAATAATCCGCAAATTTTGAGCCGAACCCAATGTATTAGGGGCTTCATAAGGTGTTCGTGCGCCACCGCCTGATTTACTTCCCATATCTATTCCATCATTACGCTTTGTTTAAAATTGCAATATAGTTTTGCGCTCGCACAGAATCATTTGCAAAATCCGTTTGATACGGCTGACCGTTTGGCGCAACTGCTGCAACACCTGCGACAAATTTTTTATTGATAGACAACGCCACATTTGCTTTCGGGTCATGCAGTATAGGGTCATCATTGCTGGTTCTATGCGATTCAATACCTTGTGAAATCACGCGACTGCCACAGTAAACCAAGCCATACGCCAACGGCATAGGCTGCCCCTGAGCAATCGTGTTGTCTAAATTGCTAAATGCGGTATTTCTACTGGATTTTTGCCCTTGCACATTAGCATTCAAATTAGGCTGTTTCGCCAACATTTGCGCCACACCACCTAAGGCGATACCAATACCTAATTGCACTGCCCAAGCCTGTCCAAAATAAGCACCTACAACAGCAATCACAACACCTGCAATCACTTGTCCAACACGTCCTGCCCCTGCTGTTCTGGGCACAATATGTATCACGGCATCTTGTTCAGGCTGCCTGAAATTCTGAATAAAAGTCTCTTCAATTTGTACTTTGCCATTCAAGCGCACCAAAAATGTGCCTGCGCGGATTTTTTCGCGCAATTTGGGGATTTGACTGAATAATCCATTAAGTGCATCGGACGGACTGGCGGCGTGCAAACAAAAACGGCTGCCAAAATCACGTTTCAAGCTGCCGTGCAAGCAAATTTCAATCATAAGATTTTTTCCTTAAAATCATATTTATAAGAAAATATGAAAATAATTATTAGAAAATACTTGACTGTATAAGATTATTTTCTTATAATTATCCTAAATCAACAACAGGAGCTCCAATGGACACCCAAGACACACGACAAAAAATTGAATGGACACAAAAAGCCATTCGGGAATTGAGCAAAATTGATAGGCGATACGAACAAGCCATTCGTAATAAAATCGATCAATTAAAGGATTTTCCGCAAGTTAATTTAGACATTAAACACTTGGAAAACGCAAACTACCGACTGCGACACGGCGATTACCGAATTTTCTTTACCGTAATTGATGAAGTGCCAAAAATCATTAAAATTCAGAAAATCAGTCGCCGAACCAGTAAAACTTACAGCTAACCAACGGGCAGGGCGCAAGCCCTGCCACCACCAACAAAGGAAAAAACATGCAATATCAATATGTAAACGATACACAAGGCAATCCCTTATATGTCCTTGTCCCCATTGCCGATTTTGAACGCTTAGCCGCCCATGAAACCGAAGAATGGGAAGACATTGTTACCGAAAGCGATGAATTTGATGATGTCGTTATTCCCCATGAAATCGTTAATATCATGTTTGATAAAGACGTGAGCCAAATTGCTGCATGGCGCATTTATCGCGGTTTGACACAAGCGCAAGCCGCTGAACAAGCAGGCATTACCCAAGCGGCTTTATCACAAATCGAGCGCAAAAATTCACGCCCTCAAGCGCAAACACGTGAACAATTTGCCAAAATTTATCAATGCCTACCCGAACAATTAGCAGGTTAAGCTCTCTGCGTGATATAAATCCGCAAAAATGGCAGCCATCATTTCAGGCTGCCATTTTTTGTGCCGCCAAACCGAATGCGTTTTGCGTTGCCAAAAAACGCCGTATGGCTCACGGCGGCTTAACTGATTATGCACATGGTGCAAAATCTCATCATCGCCCAAATACAATGCGGCGTGGTCGGGCGTGCCATGACTTGATGACGTTAAAATAATGTCGCCAGCCTGAATGTTATCTACACGGATAAAATATTGATTATTATTAAAATAATTCAATAAAGCCTGATTGTTGGCATCGCCATCTAAATCAGTTCGGACATGGTCAGACACATCCAAACCGCATAAATGGTAGGCATCTTGGATTAAACGGCAACAATCTGCCTGCCCATAAACAAATTCGCGCCCACGCAAATGCGCAACAGGCTGAAATAATTTCAGGCTGCCTGAAACCGCCAAAATCCACGGCACATCAGTAGCAACTTGTGCTTGCCTATCTGCGCCCGATAAAAACGGCTCGCCGTTGGGGTGGGAATGCACAATCGCTGCGACCATGCCGTCATAATAAGTCATAAAATCCCAATCCATTTCAAAGGCTTGGCTGGGATTGGCGGCGATATTTTCACATGGAAAAAATTCATACCCAAACGGCATACGCGCCACAAAACCGCACATTTCAAGCGGTGCGGCGTTTTGGGCTGCCTGAATAATTTCTCTTTCTATTTTGAATGGTAAATCACTAATTTTTTCAAGCATTTATGAAACCTTATCACATGACGGAAACCCACCAAACGGCAACACCGCCGTTGCGCCAAACCGCGCTTTGCAACCTTGCAATGTTTTGGAACATTCATCTTTGGTTGTATCTTGAGTTGGCATATCGAAGCGGTCGGCAACAGGTGCGCCACTATATCCACAACCTTCTCCACGATACTGCCATGTACATATATTTGCCAACATTATCCGCGCAGGGATAATTGCACCATCTGCTTCACTAGGTGCAGCCAGCGTAAAAGTTGCGGTTTCTGAATTTAGATTGCTTAATTGTTCAACCACAAATTTTGAGACAATTTCTTGTGTCGGGTCAGCTTTAGGATTTTGGGCTGCCTGAAAATTGGCAGCATCTAAAAATTGTGCATAAGTTTGTCGCCGAATCACAACTGCGCCAATCAGTTGATTATAGGATTGTGCCAAGCTCGTAACCATGCCAAAAATATTAGATACATTCAATTTAGGACGGTTTGTCTTGCTCTGCCCAGATAATTCAAAGCCTTCAGCCTGAA
>JBHARQ010000192.1:0-3014 GCA_041831015.1 Simonsiella sp.
ACGTTAAATTACACGTTCACTTTTTCAGCCACATCATTGTATTCAGCAATTTCGTTAAAATTCATGTATTTGTAAATTTTATCGCCTTGCTCGTTAATGATACCGATATTGGCTTGATATTCTTCAACCGTTGGGATTTTGCCCAATTTAGAACAAATCGCCGCCAATTCAGCCGAACCCAAGAACACATTGGTATTTTTACCCAAACGGTTCGGGAAGTTGCGCGTAGAAGTAGACATCACGGTTGCGCCTTCGCGGACTTGCGCTTGGTTACCCATACACAATGAGCAGCCCGGCATTTCCATACGCGCACCCGCACGACCCAATACGCCATAATGTCCTTCGTCAGACAACTGATGCGCGTCCATTTTGGTTGGCGGTGCCATCCACAAGCGTACTGGAATATCGGTTTTGCCTTCCAGCAATTTAGACGCAGCGCGGAAGTGTCCGATATTGGTCATGCACGAACCGATAAATACTTCGTCAATCGGTGTGCCTGATTTTTCCGACATAAAGCACACGTCATCAGGGTCATTTGGACAGGCAATAATAGGCTCTTTGATGTCGTCCATGTTGATTTCAATCACGGCAGCGTATTCCGCATCTTTGTCGGCTTCCAACAGTTGTGGATTAGCCAACCACGCTTCCATCGCTTTAATGCGGCGTTCCAAAGTACGCGCATCTTTGTAGCCGTCCGCAATCATGTTTTTCATCAATACGATATTGGAATTCACGTACTCAATAATCGGCTCTTTGTACAAATGAACGGTTCAGTCAGCCGCAGAGCGTTCCGCAGACGCATCAGACAATTCAAATGCTTGTTCCACTTTCAAATCTGGCAAGCCTTCAATTTCCAAAATGCGACCAGAGAAGATGTTTTTCTTGCCTGCTTTTGCAACGGTCAGCAAGCCTTGCTTAATCGCGTACAATGGAATGGCATTGACCAAATCACGCAAAGTTACGCCTGCTTGCAATTTGCCTGTAAAGCGCACCAATACAGACTCTGGCATATCCAAAGGCATTACGCCAGTCGCCGCCGCAAACGCCACCAAGCCCGAACCTGCTGGGAACGAAATACCCAATGGGAAACGAGTGTGCGAGTCGCCACCTGTACCCACAGTATCAGGCAACAACAAGCGGTTCAACCAAGAGTGAATCACGCCATCACCGGGGCGCAACGATACGCCACCGCGTGTTGAGATAAATTCAGGCAGCTCTTTGTGGGTGCGAACGTCCACAGGTTTCGGATACGCAGCAGTATGGCAGAATGACTGCATCACCAAATCCGCAGAGAAACCCAAGCACGCCAAATCTTTCAATTCATCGCGTGTCATTGGACCTGTGGTGTCTTGCGAGCCGACTGTGGTCATGCGTGGTTCGCAGTAAGTTCCGGGGCGAATGCCTTTGCCTTCTGGCAAACCGCAAGCGCGACCCACCATTTTTTGCGCCAAAGTGAAACCTGCATTGCTTTGGGCTGGGGCTTGTGGCAAACGGAATTTGTCAGATGCTGGCAAGCCCAACGCTTCACGCGCTTTGGCAGTCAAACCACGACCGATAATCAAGTTAATGCGTCCGCCAGCCTGAACTTCGTCCAACAATACTTGTGATTTCAATTCAAATTCGGCAACGGTTTCGCCATTTTTCACGATTTTGCCTTCGTATGGCAAAATGTCCACCACATCGCCCATTTTCAAAGCAGACACATCTACTTCAATCGGCAACGCGCCAGAGTCTTCTTGGGTATTGAAGAAAATCGGTGCGATTTTGCCACCCAAGCACACGCCGCCAAAGCGTTTGTTTGGCACGAATGGAATGTCTTCGCCTGTATGCCAAATCACAGAGTTGGTTGCGGATTTGCGTGATGAGCCTGTACACACCACATCGCCAACGTAGGCAACCAAATTGCCCTTTTGTTTCAATTCTTCCAATAATTTGATTGGACCCACTTCGCCTGCTTTATCAGGCACAATGCCATCGCGTGGGTTTTTCAACATTGCCAACGCGTGCAATGGAATATCAGGGCGCGACCATGCGTCAGGAGCGGGCGACAAATCATCGGTATTGGTTTCGCCATCTACTTTGAACACGGTAACGGTAATTTTTTCAGGAACAGCAGGACGTGAAGTAAACCATTCCGCGTCTGCCCACGATTGCAACACGGCTTTGGCGTGTGCATTGCCTTTGTCGGCTTTTTCTTTCACATCGTGGAAGCTGTCAAACATCAACAAGGTGTGTTTCAACCCTTCGGCAGCAATGGGCGCGAGTTTGTCGTTGTCCAACAAGTCAATAAGGGCTTGGATATTGTAGCCACCGAGCATCGTACCCAACAATTCGGTTGCGTATTCTGGCGATACCAATGGGCTGGTTACGCTGCCTTCGGCAATGGCAGCCAAGAAAGACGCTTTGACTTTGGCGGCATCGTCCACACCAGCAGGAATGCGGTTGGCGAGCAAATCAACCAAAAATTCGCCTTCGCCAGCAGGTGGATTTTTCAGCAATTCTGCCAAATCTGCGGTTTGTTGCGCGGTTAAAGGGAGTGGTGGAATACCGAGTGCTTCACGTTCGGCGGCGGCTTTGCGGTAGGCTTCTAACATTTCTGGGTTCCTTTATGTTGGTTAATCTATTTTTCTTGTGTTTGGGTGATTTCATGATGTTGGGCAATGGGTTATGCCATCGCAATATGTTCATGAAATCGTGTGTAGTCGTCCGACTAATCGTATCATAACTTAATTTGGCTAATTATGAAATGGGGTAAGGCATCAATTTTTAATCTGTTTGTTTTAACACAAAATATGACGCGGTAGAGCCGTGAAATCACCACTCACCATCACGACGGGCGCAGCGTGGGTGCGGCGGCAAGACGCCGCGAAAACGGAAACCTTTGCAAAACTGCAAGAAATCCTCTAAATTCTCATTAACAAGAATTTAGAGGATTTTCTATGAGCAGTTTCTTTCAGCAATCAGCCTATGCCTTAATCAGTCAGTATCCAGATGATTTTCCGTTGCTCAAAATC
>JBHARQ010000193.1:0-15649 GCA_041831015.1 Simonsiella sp.
AGTTTTTTATTAATAAATTTAGAGCTAAAAAATGAAAAATGATATTTCAATATTTAGCTGGTAGATATATTCGTATGGTTAGCGATAGTGTAACCGTACGAATAATTTTTCATTTCCATCTCATCGCCCACAGGCGATATTTTTTTGTCTATAATTTGTGTGGCTACGGAGCGCATGGTTTCGTGCCACCACCCTAAAGCGTGGGTGTGGCGGCGCAACGCCACGTCCCCGTCAATATTCAACCCTTTTTTGCTGAAATAAGGAACCTCTGATGATTACCCCGCAACAAGCCCTTGCCCGATTGATTGATAATAATGAGCTGTTTTACGATGAAATGCAGGATTTAATGCGCCAAATTATGCGCGGCGAAGTGCCACCCGAACAACTGGCTGGTTTGCTGGTCGGCTTGCGAATCAAAGTGGAAACGGTGTCAGAAATCGCCGCCGCCGCCAGCGTGATGCGCGAATTTGCAGTCAAAGTGCCTGTGAAATCAGTAGAGCATTTGGTGGACATTGTGGGGACGGGCGGCGATGGCGCGAAGACATTTAATATTTCCACCACCGCCATGTTTGTGGCAGCAGCAGCAGGCGCAAAAGTGGCAAAACACGGTGGGCGTTCGGTGTCGTCATCAAGTGGCGCGGCGGATGTGTTGGAGCAGTTGGGCGTGAATTTGGCGCAATCGCCCGAGCAAATCGCGCAGCATATTGAACAAGTGGGCATCGGCTTTATGTTTGCACAACAGCATCATACGGCAATGCGTCATGTTGCGCCTGTGCGCCGTTCTTTGGGTTTTCGGACGATTTTCAATATTTTAGGGCCGATGACCAATCCTGCTGGCGCGAAAAATCAGTTAATTGGCGTGTTTCATATTGATTTGTGTGGCATTTTGTCGCGCGTATTGCAGCAGTTGGGTTCGCAACACGCGCTGGTGGTGCATGGTAGTGATGGCTTGGATGAAATCACCATTACAGGCAGCACGCGTGTGGCGGAATTGCGCGATGGCAGCATTCGTGAATACGATATTCATCCCGAAATGTTTGGTTTGCCAGTGTATGAGCATTTGGACGATTTGAAAGTGGACAATGCGAGTGAGTCGTTGGCATTGATGAATGCGGTGTTAGAAAATACTGCGCCAGCCGCCGCGCGTGATATTGTGTTGTTGAATGCGGCAGCGTGTTTGTATGCGGCAAATGTGGCAGGCAGCCTGAACGATGGTTTGGCGTTGGCACAAGAAGCATTGGCAAGCGGCAAAGCCAAAGCCAAACAGCAAGCGTTTGTGCAAGCATCGCAAGCAGCAGCGTAGAGACTGATGGCATTTTTTCAAAGATGGTCTGAATATTTACCAGAACGCGGCGTCTTGCCGCCGCACCCACGCTTTTAGGTGAGTGGCACGGAACGGCTCGTTCTCCATAGAACAGTAGGTTGGGCGTCAATTTTTGTTTTCAGTACACCACAAAAAATGGAGCGGCGACGGCTCGTCGCCAGATTTCAAATCAATAAAATATTTAATTCTATGAAATTCAAATATTTGGCGACGAGCCGTCGCCGCTCCATACGGAGTTAATCCAATTTTGTCGCATCCTTCCATTTTGCAAACAAAATCACCTGCAAAGATAAAATAGTTCAGACTCTTGAATTTCCCACGCATTGCCCCATATTCCAGCAAATATTTATTCAAGCAATAAGAGAATCATCATGGCACGAAGAAAAAAATCTGAAACCGAAACCACACTCTACGCCACACTTCCCCTACGCGACATGGTGGTTTACCCACACATGGTATTGCCCCTGTTTGTTGGTCGTCCCAAATCAGTTGCCGCATTGCAATTTGCGGCAGCACAAGAACAACCCGTTTTCCTGCTCGCCCAAAAAGTCGGCAGCGAAGAAGAACCCGATTTAAGCAATTTGCACGAAACAGGCACGATTGCCGAAATTTTGCAAATTTTGAACTTACCTGACGGCACGATTAAAGTGTTGGTAGAAGGCGTGGCGCGTGGTTCGGTAGCGCAGTTGCGCGATAATGGCGATTTTATTCAAGCCGAAGTAACTGTGTTGCTAGACCAAAATAATGAACCGCACGAAGCTTTGCGCCGTACTTTGTTGGCACAATTTGACCAATTAGTTAAAAATAACAAGAAAATACCTGCCGAAGTGGTGGCGAGTATTCATGAAATTGAAGACAACGGACGTTTGGCAGACACGATTTCAGCGCATTTGCAATTGAAATTGGAACAACGCCAAAAATTGTTGGATTTGGCAGATGTTGCCGAGCGCATGGAATATTTGTTGGCGCAAATTGAAAGCGAATTGGAAATTTCTCAACTGGAAAAACGCATTCGCGGCAAAGTCAAACGCCAAATGGAAAAAAATCAACGCGATTATTATTTGAATGAACAAATTAAAGTCATTCAAAAAGAATTGGGCGAAGATGACGAACGCAGCGATTTTGACGGTTTGGAAAAACAAATCAAAGCGGCTGGCATGAGCAAAGAAGGCGAAGAAAAAGCGTTGAGTGAATTGCGTAAATTGAAAATGATGCCGCCGATGTCGTCTGAAGCGACTGTGGTTCGCAATTATATTGAAACGCTGATTGAATTGCCGTGGAAGAAAAAAACGCGCGTTTCCAAAGATTTAGCTAAAGCCGATTTGGTGTTAAACGAAGACCACTACGGCTTGGACAAAGTCAAAGAACGCATTTTGGAATATTTGGCAGTCCAAAAACGCACCGATAAATTGAAAGGGCCAATTTTGTGTTTGGTGGGCCCACCGGGGGTCGGTAAAACGTCTTTGGGCGAAAGCATTGCCAAAGCCACAGGGCGCAAATACGTTCGCATGGCGTTGGGTGGCGTGAAAGATGAAAGCGAAATTCGTGGACATCGCCGCACTTACATCGGTTCAATGCCAGGTAAAATCATGCAAAACATGACCAAAGTGGGCGTGAAAAATCCGTTGTTCTTGCTGGACGAGATTGACAAATTGGGCAACGATTTCCGTGGCGACCCTGCGGCTGCTTTGTTGGAAGTGCTTGACCCTGAACAAAATTCGGCTTTCGCTGACCATTTTGTGGAAGTAGATTTTGATTTGAGCGATGTGATGTTTATTGCCACGTCCAATAGTTTCAATATTCCGCCTGCATTGCTTGACCGCATGGAAATTATTCGCTTGTCGGGTTATACGGAAGACGAGAAAATCAATATTGCCATGCAATATCTTGTGCCAAAACAAATGCAACGTAATGGCGTGAAAGAAGGCGAATTGGCGATTGATGAAACGGCGGTGCGCGATATTGTGCGCTACTACACGCGTGAAGCGGGTGTGCGTTCGCTTGACCGCGAAATTGCCAAAATTTGCCGTAAAGCCGTGATTAAAAATGAACTTTCAGGCAGCCTGAAATCGCGTAAACCGAAAGTGTTGCGTGTGGACGAGAAAAACTTGGGCGAATTTTTGGGCGTGCGCCGCTACGATTATGGCGTAACGGCTGGCGAAAACCGCGTGGGTCAAGTAACGGGTTTGGCGTGGACGGAAGTCGGTGGCGAATTGCTGACGATTGAAGCGGTGGCGTTGAAAGGCAAGGGCAATATTGTTCGCACAGGCAAATTGGGCGATGTGATGTTGGAATCAATTACGGCGGCGTGGTCGGTGGTGCGTTCTCGTGCGGAAAGTTTGGGTATTGCACCCGATTTCTACGAAAAACACGATATGCACATTCACGTTCCCGAAGGTGCAACGCCCAAAGACGGCCCAAGCGCGGGTATTGCGATGACGCTGTCTATGGTGTCGGCTTTGACGGGTATTCCTGTTCGTGCTGATGTGGCGATGACGGGCGAAATCACGTTGCGTGGCGAAGTGTTGCCGATTGGTGGTTTGAAGGAAAAATTGTTGGCGGCATTGCGCGGTGGTATTAAGCACGTTTTGATTCCAAAAGATAATGTCAAGGATTTGGAAGAAATCCCGCAAAATGTGAAAGATGAATTGGAAATTCATGCCGTGCAATGGATTGACGAAGTGTTTGCGTTGGGTTTGGAGTATCAGCCGAAACCGTATGTGGCAGCTGATGCGGCAATGGAAAGTGAAATTGAATTGCCAAAAAAAGCCAATAAATCAGGCGAAAAAGCGCGTCATTAAAATAGGGTAATCAAAAAACACGTTTCAGGCTGCCTGAAACGTGTTTTTTTAGTTTGATAAGATGGTTTTAGGTATTTTGGAATGACCACTTACCATCACCACGAGCGCAGCGTGGGTGCGGCGGCAAGACGCCGCGTTCTGGCAAATATTCAGGCAGCCTGAAATGTGTTTTGCATTATTTAAACAATAAAATCAATACCAAAGTAATGGCAATCACGCTTAACCAAATATTCTGTCGCCGCTGTGTGGCAACCAGATGGATATACGCCTCGCGCATTTCTTGCTGACGTTTTTCGTCTAATAATTGATTGAGTTTGCGTGGAATGCTGGGCAAAATTTCTGCCCAATCAGGAACTTCCTCTTTTAAATTTTTCAATAAAGCGCGTGGGCCAATTTGCGTATCCATCCATTTCACTAAAAATGGTTTGGCGGTGTCCCACAAATCCAATTCAGGGTCTAATTGTCGCCCCAAACCTTCAATATTCAACAATGTTTTCTGTAACAATACCAACTGCGGCTGAATTTCCACATTAAACCGCCGACTGGTTTCAAACAATCGCATCAACACCAAACCAAATGAAATTTCGGATAAGGGCTTATTGAAAATCGGCTCGCAAACCGCACGAACCGCCGCTTCTAAATCTTCAGCACGTGTGTCAGGCGGCACCCAGCCACTTTCAATATGCGCGGTCGCCACGCGATGATAATCACGATTGAAAAATGCCAAAAAATTAATCGCCAAATACCGTTTATCATATTCCGTGAGACTACCGACAATGCCAAAATCCAGCGCAATATAGCGTCCATCAGGTGCAACCAAAATATTACCAGGGTGCATATCGGCATGAAAAAAACCATTGGTAAACACTTGGGTAAAGAAAATTTCTACACCATAACGTGCTAATTTCTTTAAACTAATTCCTTGTTCAACCAGCGATTCAATATCGGAAATGGGCGTCCCGTCCATCCACTCAATCGTCATCACTTCGCGGCTACACAAATCAAAATAAACTTGTGGAATGATGATTTGGTCGCTGTTTTCAAATTGACGGCGTAATTGGCTGGCGTTGGCGGCTTCGCGCATCAAATCCAATTCATCATGCAGATATTTGTCAAATTCTGCCACGACTTCGCGCGGTTTCAAGCGTTTACCGTCGGCAAACAAGCGTTCAATACAGGTGGCGGCAAAGCGCATCAACGACAAATCTTGGTCAATCACTTCATTTAAATTCGGGCGCAATACTTTCACCGCCACGCGCGTGCCATCAAATAAAGTCGCACGATGCACTTGGGCAATGGATGCGCTGGCAACGGGCTGATTTTCAAATTCCGCATATAATTCAGTGATTGGCTTACCCAAAGCCCGTTCAATTTGCTGACGTGATAATTCAGCATCAAATGGCGGTACTTTGTCTTGCAATTTTGCTAATTCTTTTGCATAATCAATCGGTAATAAATCAGGGCGCGTGGATAACACTTGCCCTAATTTCACAAAAATCGGGCCCAAACCCTCCAATGCCAAACGCAAACGCACAGGTAAAGCCTGTTCACGCGCTTGCGATGATTGTGGCAAACACGCTATGAATTTCCGCGCCCAACCATGGCGAACATAAGGCAAAATCATATCAGTTAAGCCATAACGATAAACCGTTTTGGCAATGGTAATGGGGCGAGAAAACCAATTCATAATAAACCATACAGGCAATTTTTTGAGACAGGCGAATTATACAGACACTCACGGCTGCCTGAAATGATTTCGCATCACTTTCAATCTAATTAATTTGATTGACAAAATATCACAATAGCTATCTTGATTTCGCTTATAATATTTTCAGGCAGCCTTTTAATATACGCTATTTTCTGAACGGCGATTTGAATATTGACCAGAACGCGGCGTCTTGCCGCCGCACCCACGCTGCGCTCGTGGTGATGGTGAGTGGTTAATTGAAAATGGTGGCGTACGCCAAGGCAGCCTGAATCCTGATGTTCCAGAAAGGAATCTGACAAAATGAAATCATCTGTACTATTCTTAACGCTCTGTGCCGTGTCGATGAGCCTCCACGCTAAAGTGCCGCAAGTGAAAATGGCGCAAGTCTCTGCTGCGCCTCCTGTATCGCCACAGGAAATGTTGGGGGCGGTGAATCAGATTCGCGCTCAATCACGAATGTGTGGCAAAAAAATGATGCCTGCCGTGCCACTACTCAAATGGAATGCCACGCTGGCGTATTCAGCACAAAAACACGCGCAAGACATGGCGCAAAACCGATTTTACAAACACAAAAATTTAAAAGGACTTGACCCCTTTGAACGCCACAAACGCGATGGTTACAACGGCTGGGGCGGCGTGGAAAACATCGCAGCAGGCAATGAAACGCTTGCAGATGCACTCAAGCATTTACTGGAAAGCCAGTATCATTGCGAAACTTTAATGAACCGTTATATTACCGAAATGGGTATGGCTCATATTTTTGCGCCACAATCGCAATATGGTAATTATTGGGTGCAAAATTTCGGGATTGACCCGCAACGTTTTTATGAATTAAAAGGTTATCCTGTAGAACGCGCCAAACGTTTACCATTTAGCAGAATGTTTGGTAATTAGATTCTGAATAGTCGGGCTACGCAGAACGCACCGTTCCGCACCACCCACCCAAAAGCGTGGGTGCGGCGGCAAGACGCCGCGTTTTGGCAAATATTCAGACCACCTTTCAAAATATGTTGCGTACCGAAAGGCAGCCTGAAAACAGTTAAATTAAGATATTTTGTAATTTTATAACCAATTTTTGCATCTAAACCGTTTTGTTTCTCAGTAAAACTCGCTAAAATAAAACTTTTTTAGAATACATCAACTCTATTTTGCCAAGGAATCACACATTATGAGCATCGAAAAAATTGCTGACTATCTCTATGTTTCACGCCAATTAAATGAACGTACTGCCAAGCAAGTTGCCCAATATAATATTAAAACGGTGATTTGCAACCGTCCCGATGGCGAAGAACCCAATCAACCTGATTTTGAAACCGTGAAAGCATGGCTCAACGCCAATGGCATTGAAAACGTGATTTATATGCCCACCACGATGGAAGATATTACCGATGAATTGCTGCAAGAATTTGAATTAACGGTAGCTAAATCGGCATCGCCTATTTTGGCGTATTGTCGCACGGGGACACGTTCGGCGATGTTGTGGGCATTGAATCAATCGAAACGTGGTGTGGAAGTCAATAGCTTGATTCGTGCGGCGGATTTGGCTGGTATCAACTTGACCAAAATGCGCGAAAAATTAGAAAGCGTATCGCCACGTCATCAAAAATAAGGTATGTTTTGAATAATAGACTGCTTTTCAATATGTGATTCATTTTGAAATGTAGCAACTTTGTTTTATTCAGGCAGCCTGAAAACGTATTGCACGATTTTCAGGCTGCCTTTATACTTTGACCCATTTTTGAATCCGAAAGAACCCCCATGAAAAAACTACGCCATTGCTCTTTTTGTGGCAAACCCGAATCCGATGTTGCCCACCTCATTGAAAACGATGCTGGCAACGCCTTGATTTGTAACGAATGTATTCAAGATTGCAGCGCATTATTACATGACGACACCGCCACCGACAGCACTCCAGCCACACCTACCGAACCGATGGCATTGCCCACCCCGTCCGAATTGGTGGCACAACTCAATGAACACGTTATTGGACAAGAATGGGCGAAAAAAGCATTAGCTGTGTCGGTTTATAACCACTACAAACGTTTGAACACACTCAACCAAGATTCCCCATCAGTTGAATTAGCCAAATCCAATATTCTATTGATTGGACCAACAGGTTCAGGCAAAACCCTATTGGCGCAATCATTGGCGCGTCAATTAAATGTACCGTTTGCCATGGCAGACGCCACCACATTGACCGAAGCTGGCTATGTCGGCGAAGACGTGGAACAAATCATCACCAAATTATTAAACAAATGCGATGGCGATGTGGAAAAAGCACAACGCGGCATTATTTACATTGACGAAATTGATAAAATTTCACGCAAATCCGACAGCCCCTCCATTACACGCGATGTATCAGGCGAAGGCGTACAACAAGCCTTGCTGAAACTGATTGAAGGCACATTAGCCAGCGTGCCACCACAAGGCGGTCGCCGCAATCCGAATCAACAATTTATTGATGTGGACACCACCAATATTCTATTTATTTGCGGTGGCGCATTTGCAGGCTTGGAAAAAGTCATTCGCCAACGTACCGAACAAGGCAGCATCGGCTTTGGCGCAACCGTACATCGTAAAGATGAAAACATTAATATTACCGAAATGTTTGAAGCGGTTGAACCTGAAGATTTGATTAAATTTGGTTTGATTCCTGAATTAATTGGACGTTTGCCCGTGATTGCCACGCTGGAAGAATTGGACGAAGACGCGCTGATTAACATCTTGACCGAACCAAAAAATGCATTGGTGAAACAATATCAAACGCTGTTTGCGATGGAAGATGCCACGTTGGAATTTGAGCCTGATGCGTTACGCAGCATTGCCAAATTAGCCATCAAACGCCGCACAGGGGCGCGTGGTTTGCGCTCGATTGTGGAACGTGCGTTGTTGGATATCATGTACCGTTTGCCTGATTTGAAAGAAGTGAAAAAAGTATTGGTAACCCAAGCGGTAATTGAAGATGAAACCACGCCATTATTGTATCGCGCTGATGGCAGTGAGTTTAAATTAGAAAATTGATTTTAAAAAAAGAAAAACACGTTTCAGGCTGCCTGAAACGTGTTTTTCTTGTTTCATACCATCTAAATATAAAAAATCGCACAACTTATTTATTTAATTTAAAAGTCGTGCGATTTTTTTAATTGGAAATATCTCAATTACATACGACTTAATTCGCGCTGTAATGCCTGAATATTTTGTTGTCTGTCCAAGACCGCGCTTTCTAATTGACGAATGCGCGTTTGATGACCTGCATCGGCTGATTGACCCACTGCGCGACCATCTAACAATGCTTTTTGTGCTTGCGCCAAAGCGGTGCGTTCATTGTTTAATTCTTGCTCCAAAATCACACGGCGACCGCTAGAACGGCGTGGCGTAACATCAACCGTTTGACGTTGCAATGCCACAGGGACAGCCGCTGCTTGAGGGGTTCGTAAAGTGGTGGCGGCAACGGTTCGTGGACGTGCTACGGGCGCACGGCGTTGCGCGACTTCTACGGTGCGTGGTGCTGTAATTTCTTCTGCTTTGACCACTTCTTCTTTAGGTAAGGTGCTGGTGTAGCTGCCAATTTGTCTGCCCAAATTGGCGCGACCTTTTGCCGCTTTTGGATTTGACGTGTAGCAACCATTGCCGCAGCTATATACTTTCGCGTCCAACGCAGGGCTGGCGGCAACAGCAAATGCCAAGACAATTAAAGGCTTTTTCATCATGAAGATTCCTTGTTTTAACAAAAGAACAACTGCCACTCCGTTCTGTCATGTTCAAAACGGGCAGCTTGAAAACTGTCGCATTTTTACGAATGATTCGCTAATTCTGCATCAATGTCAGCGTGAATCGTTTCCAATTCTTCTTGCCATTGCAACCAGTTTTCTTCCAATTCACTTAATTTTACTTTAATTTCGGCGGTTTGGGTTAAAAATTGTTGTAAATTTGTTTTGTTTTCGGGTAAATAGGTTTGTTCGTCCGCTAAAATTTGCTCTAAATCAAATAATTTAGTTTGTAAAGTGGACATCTCTTTTTCGGTTTTGTCAATCTTTTGTTGTAATGGTTTGGTACGCCGAGCGCGTTCTTGGCGAATTTGCGCTTCCAAGCGTTTCACATCTTTGCGATTTTGCGATTGGGCGGACTGTGCGGGGGCATTGGCGGCTTGTTCTTGCACCAAACGCCAAGCGCGGTAGTCGTTCAAATCGCCGTCAAATTCATTCAGGCAGCCTGAATGAATGAGCCAAAATTGGTCGGTGATCGCTTCAATCAAACTGCGGTCGTGCGACACCAAAATCATCGCGCCTTGAAAACTTTGCAGTGCAACCGTGAGCGCGTGGCGCATATCCAAATCCAAATGGTTGGTCGGTTCGTCTAGCAGCAGCAAATTCGGTTTTTGCCACACCAACATCGCCAACGCCAAACGCGCCTTTTCGCCACCCGAAAACGGCTCAATTTTCTGCGTTGCCATGTCGCCCACAAAATTAAATCCGCCCAAAAAATTGCGAATATCTTGCTCTTTCACATCGGGCGACAGTTGCTGAATGTGCCAAATTGGACTTTGGTCATCGCGTAAGGTATCTAATTGATGTTGCGCGAAATAACCGATATTCAGTTTATCGGATTTCACGACTTGACCGCTCAACGGTTGCAGGCTGCCTGAAAGGGCTTTGATAAACGTGGATTTGCCCGAACCATTCACGCCTAGCAATCCCAAACGCGCTCCGTTTTCCAATGATAAACTGATGTTTTTCAAAATAATATCATTGCCATAACCTAAATCTACTTGCTCCAATTTCAACAATGGATTGGGCAAATGCGTAGGCTGTTCAAATTCAAAACTAAATTCACTATCCAAATGCGCGGGCGCGATTAATTCCAATTTTGCCAATGCCTTAACGCGGCTTTGCGCTTGCGTGGCTTTGGTGGCTTTGGCTTTGAAACGGTCAATAAACGACTGTAAATGCTTGATGTGTGCTTGCTGTTTGGTGTAGGCGGCTTGTTGATTGGCAAGCCGTTGAGCGCGTTCTTTCAAGTAAAAATCGTAATTGCCGCCGTAGCTGTGCAATTTTTGTGCAGATAATTCAATGGTATGCGTGGTGGTGGCGTTCAAAAAATCGCGGTCGTGCGAAATGATGATTTGCGTGCAAGGCAAATTTGCCAAATGCTGTTCCAGCCACAACACCGTTTCCAAGTCCAAGTGGTTGGTCGGCTCGTCTAGCAGCAGTAAATCAGCACGGCACATCAACGCTTGCGCCAAATTCAAACGCATTCGCCAACCGCCCGAAAACGCTTTCACGGGTTTGGCGTATTCTTCTTGCGAAAAACCCAGTCCACTCAATAATTTGGCGGCACGGGCTGGCGCGGTGTAAGCGTCAATTTCGTCTAATTTGGCGTGAAATTCGGCAATCGCGTTGCCGTTGTTTTCGGTTTCGGCGGCGTGCAAGGCAGCCTGAAATTGTTGCAATTCGGTGTCGCCTTGCAACACATAATCCAGCGCGGAGATGTCTAATGTGGGGGTTTCTTGGGCAACGGCTGCCAATTTCCACGATTTGGGGATTTGGCAGTCGCCGTTGTCTTGCGTGATGTCGCCTTTGATGAGCGCGAATAAACTGGATTTGCCTGTGCCGTTTTTGCCAATCAAACCAACGCGTTGGCGTGGATTAATGGTGGCGGTGGCTTGGTTGAGCAACACTTTTGTGCCGCGTTGTAAGGTTAGATTTTTGATTTCAATCATTGGTGGTGTCCTGAAAAGTGTGCTATTAGAAAATAAACAAACAAAAAGCAACGAGAACAGAGTATATTTAAATGTGTGAAAATAGAAATAACCCTGAAATGTTCTCGTTGCCAAGGACTAAATATAAAGAAAAATGGCTTCAATAGCAATCACAAACAGAAATATCGTTGCAAAATCTGCGGACGTTGTTTCATTGGTGATCACGCCCTAGACAACAAAGGCTGTCATTCCCAATCAGATTCAACGATTTGGCGAATGAATGCCTATGGTAATGGTATTCGCGCTATTTGTGCCATTACGGGTTTTAGCCGTGATAAAGTTCAGGCAGCCTTAAAACGTAGCCAACATCAAATCACACCCAAACAAAAGCATTATGAAACTTTGCAAATTGATGAATTTCATACATTTGTTGGAAGCAAGAAAAACAAAGTTTGGCTCATTTACGCTTACCATGCTAAGACTGGCGAAATCGTGGCATTTGTTTGGGGTAAACGTAATTTGAAAACTGCTTTGGCTTTAAAACAGCGTCTAAAAGAACTTAAAGTAACCTATAACCGCATTGCTAGCGATGACTGGGACGCTTTTGTGAATGCGTTTTCTGATGCCAATGACCAATGGATTGGTAAGCAACATACCAAAGCCATTGAAGGTAATAACTGTCGGATTAGGCACAAATTAAGCAGAGCCATTAGGCGCAGTTGCTGTTTTTCTAAATCAATGTTTTATCATGTTAAATCATTTAACATTGGATTTTGGGCAATCAATAATCCTAAACAAATTTAAAACAGCACACTTTTCAGGACACCACCCAATCATTTTGTTGGTCAATATGAAAAGCGTAAGGCGTATGATAGCATTTTTTGCATCCAAAACGGCGCATTTAATAGATAGAACGCGGCGTCTTGCCGCCGCACCCACGCTTTTAGGTTGGTGGCACGGAACGGTGCGTTCTCCGTAGGGGCGGATTTTATATCCGCCCTTTGTGAAATACGGAAACCAAAGTTTGTGGGAAGGGCAGATATGAAATCTGCCCCTACGAAACGGAGAATTTGGTAAATCTGCGCTACGCCGTTGCGATGAGGTGCGGACGTATTCGTGCCAGTAACCTAAAAGCGTGGGTGCGGCGGCAAGACGCCGCGTTCTGGCAAATATTCAGTAATCTATCAAAAAGAAAGTGTTGTGTACGGAAAGGCAGTCTGAAAAAACGATACGTCTAAAAAAACAATTATCGTTATGTTATAATCATTTAATTTAAATAAATCAAATTATTATGCCATTTACTTTTGCACACCCTGCTGTGATTTTACCATTGGCGCGATATTCGTATTGTCATGTACCTGCTTTGGTGCTGGGCAGTTTATCGCCTGATTTTGTTTATTTTTTAGGCGGACGCGCTGCGTTTAGTATTGGGCATACTTGGTGGGGCGCGTGGTGCGTGAATTTGCCGTTATGCTTTGTATTTTATGCGATTTATGTCAAATTGTGGCGCGATGTGTTGCGCGATTATTTGCCCGATTGGCTTAATTTTGCATCGCCAACGATTGTCAGGCAGCCTGCAAAATGGACGCTGATTTTCACGCTGTCCGCGCTGATTGGCATGGCAAGTCATGTGCTGCTGGACGCATTCACACACCAAACAGGTTATTTTGTCCAACAGTTTGCTTTTTTGCGCGAAACCATTTGGCAACTGCCTGTTTTTAAATGGTTGCAATATGGCGGTGGTGTGTTGGGTTTGTTGATTTGCGCCTTGTATTGGCGACATCGCGCCCAATGTATGCCGTTTCATTCTCATAAAACAGCATATGAAAAAATCGTATTTTGGGCAATGTGTGCTGCTATCACGTTCATTATTTTGCTGATTTGGTGGCTGTGGCAACCGCTTACTTTGGGTCATGTAGCGACTTGGGTCATTCGGGGCGTGGATAGCTTGGTTTTGGCATTCAGCGCATTAGCCATAGGGAAACGTGTTCAGGCAGCCTGAAAAATCACGCTTCATCAATCACTTCACGCGGAAACCACGCTGCCAAAGTCGGCAACACGCCCAACGCCAAGCCCACCCAATCTGCCAACACATTTTCAGGCAGCCTGAAACCGTGTTCCAAATGCAAAACGCCATACACCACGCCATTTTCGCCACAAATCGGCAAACTGGTTTGACACGCTGCACGACCATTGTGTTCGCCACGAAGTTCGCCAATTTGCAGCCATTTGGCGACATCTTCGGCAATATTCGCCCAACCTGATTGTGCGGTTCGCACGGCTAGATAATGCCATGCGTTATCGTCATTAACCGCCAACATGTTTTCAATCGGTGCGCCCATTTGCGCCACACGCACCAAATCGCCGTGTTCAGGTAAGGCGTAAATGACCGCCGTTTGCACCTTTTGGCGTGAATACAGTGAATCTAACGCCATAAATAATTGTTTTAATATTGAGATTTGCTCGGTGCATATTTCAGGCAGCCTGTCGTGTTGCAGCAACGCATCGTCAATATGCGCTTGCCCATTTGCCAACACCGCTTGCGTGGCAGCGCGCGCCATGGCAACGCTATCAGGATTTAATTTAATGGCTTGAGTTTGCAGATAGTCTTTGATTTGATGGGACATATTTTTTTCTATTTAAACGGAAAATGAAAATTTCAGGCTGCCTGAATCCATGGAATGCCAACAAAAGTGGGGCTGATTGCCCCTTTTTTCAATGGGTAACTATGCTATAATGCTGATTATTTTATTTTCCCCAACCATTATGTTACGCGAAATCAAAACCTTCCTGACCATTCAACAATGCGGCACATTCGCGGCAACCGCCGAAGAATTGGGCATGACTCAAAGCGCGGTCAGCGCACAAATTAAAACGTTGGAACAGCATTTGGGTTTTAAACTCTTTGACCGTTCACGACGGGGCGCAGTTTTGAACGCGGCTGGGGAACGCGTGATTCCGTTTGCCGAACAAATTATTGAATTATACGAAAAAATGTCGCAAGCTGACACGCCCCACACCCTTTCAGGCAGCCTGAACGTGGGCGCGATTCAAACCGTGCAAACAGGCTTACTGCCACGCTTACTGCCTTTGATGCGCGAACGTGCGCCTTTGCTAGACGTGCACATCACACAAGGCGTATCGTATGATTTATTGGGCGATGTGGGCGCAGGACGATTGGAAGCCGCCTTCATCATCAAGCCACCTTTTGAATTATCACAAGATTTCCGCTGCGAAACCGTATCACGCGAACCGTATGTCCTGATTACGCCTTCATCATTACAACAAGGCAACATTTTTGAAATTTTGGCAACCCAGCCCTTTATCCGCTACAACCACGCCTCATTTGGCGGACACGATGTACAACAATTTCTCAAAAAACAAGAAATTACCGTTAATGAAACACTGGAATTAGACGATTTAGAAGCCATCGTTCAATTTGTCAAACACGGTACAGGTGTCGCACTCGTACCACATTCAGGCGTTTGGACAACGCATACCGAAGGTTTACGCGTCTTTGAATTGGGCGAACATGTCTTTTACCGTGAAATTTGGGCAGTATCGCGCCACGATTTGAAACGCACAGCCGAGCTGGATTTACTGCGCGAATGCTGGGAAGACAGCCTACAAGGCGTTCGTGCTGCGCCTGCGATTTGCACCGACATTCCCTTGCCTGAAGCGATTTCTTTTCCTTCTCGCGCCAAAATTCGCCGTTGGAATGGCGCCACGCCCAGCGTGTGGGAATACCACTACAGCTATCCGACCATGCGATAATTTAAATCATATCAACCATATAAAAAGCTGCTTGAACAACACTTTCAAGCAGCTTTTTCATTTAAATAACTCTTATTTTGTATTTTGCCAGAACGCGGCGTCTTGCTCCCCACGTTTTTGGGTGGTGGCGCGGAACCGTGCGTTCTTCGTAGAACGGCGGGACAGATTCTTGAATCCGATATTTGAATTAAAATTTAATAAATTATAATACAAAAATATTCAATCTACACTTGTTCCAACAACATGAATTATATTGTCAACATCGGCTAATTAAATTATAATTCACCCCCTTTAAACACATACTTACATATATTTTTTAAAAATTAAATACTTATCTAGAGAAG
>JBHARQ010000194.1:0-5577 GCA_041831015.1 Simonsiella sp.
AATGCTACGTTTAACCAAACTTACGCCCCCCAAAATGCCACCGTATGCCAGCCATTTCCACTCCGCAGGGTCGGTGGTTAAAAATTGCCATGTCATTGAGCCAGCCATAACGCTGTACCAAACCTTATCTGCCGACAACGCGCCTGTGGTCGGGTTATTAACCATGCCGCCCAACCAATATTTCAGGCGTTCCGCAAAGTTCGGCGGCGGATTTTGAAAATTCGGCGGCGGTAAATTGCGGTATTTCATCGCGCATCTCCCTATTTACGTTTACGCGCTGCACGCTTGGCACGCGCCACGCCTGATTTGCCACGCTTGCTGATGGGATAGCGCGGCAATACTGGCTGTTTCAGTTGCCAGCGCGATGCTTGCTCTGCAATCGGCAAGAAAATCGCTGCAAATGCTGTCATTTTCTGTACACCCATATTGCCCCCTAAACCGCATTCAACGCAGTCTCAAACACACGCGCATGACGTGCAATCAACGTGTCTTTGTCTTCGCCATTGACCACTTTACGCGCTTCGACATAGTCGCAAGCATTGTCATTCACATAACGGCTTAATTTGCGCCCTGTGAACCAGCCTTCTTTCATGCCCATGCACAAGATTTTGGCGGCAGCATCCGCTTGTTTAGCCAAATTGGGATTAGCAAGCAAATCAATCCCCAGTTTTTCGCCAGCTTTTTGATAATTGCTGTGCCAAGTGAGCTGGACATAGCCACGCCCGAAAAACAGGTGTGGGCATTCCTGCTCGGTGTACACCGTGTCGCGGTCGCTGTTTTTGTAGCAATAGCGCACACCGTTGCTGTTGGTGCGCCAGCGACCATAATCATATTTTTCGCCACGACCATATTCGCTGATGGGTTGCATCGTGTGCGCTGTTTCGTGATACGCGGTGGCTAATACATACGACATTTGTTGCAATGTCATGCTTTGCGCTACACATTCGCGCACAATGATGTTCAAGCCATCTACTTGGTCTTGGCTCAAACTACCGTTAAACAATTTGCCGCGTACATGGTCAAAAAACGCCTGATTTGCCAACGCTTTGGCAATGTTTTCTTGTGCCGTTTTGGTTGCATCTAGCGTGATGCTGTCTTCAGGAATATTAATAATTTGAGACATAATTAAAATCCATTTACTTGAAAATACAGTAATTGTTTCATATCACGCCGCATTAATAGTCTCGTAAGACTTCAATACATACCCACGCAAAAACGCCCCAAAGTCATCAACTTCAGGGCGTTTAAATGGCATTTAAATATTGTTTAAAAACACGGTTACGCGGCAAATAGTGAACCATTTTCAGGTATGCTGTAATCATTTGCTGCATTGACGATTGTCCAAACCTGCCGTGTGCTTAAATGATACGCTCTTGCCAAATTATTGGCTGCCATCACACCAGTCATCGGATACATGGAACGCGTGGTCAGTTCATCAAATTCACGTCTCATCTGACGATTACGCAATTCACGCAATACTTGGTCGCATTTGGGAATATACAATTCACGCTGTCCAGCCAATGCGGTTTCAATGCGTGTGGCAGCTTCTTCGCCCACCTGTTCTGCTAAACAAAAATGCAGAACTTGACCTGCTTTACGCTTATTTTGACCAATTCGGAAACACGTCCCACCAAATTTTTGTACCAACAAAAAGGTTTTCTCTAAACCTATAATTGTCATGACATTAAAAAAACTAGGTGGCAATAAGTGTTTTAATTCTGCCAAATCTTTTTGATTTAATTCCATTTTATGACTCCTTTGATACATGACGATTAGCATAAATTTGCATGGCGGACACTAATTTATGCAACTGCTCCGTGTTCAATAGATTCAATTTTTCAACTTCAAACATCTTTTTAGCCATGCCATCAGCATATTCCCATGTTTTCCCTGTATTTTTCAGCAATACAGCCAGTTTATTAAACATCGGACGATGCTCTACTAAATGCAAAGGCATACGACCCACACCCCCATGATTATCTTGAAAACCTTTGCTTTTTAAGGCGGTTAATACGTTTTCAAGCTGTGGAATGCTCATTTTGCTGCAACTGCGTAAGCCTGTCGTATTAACCAGCAAATCACGGTACACATCATCATCTAAATCCAGTTGCGATTTGGCAATGTGAATTTTGGCAAGCATTTTTTGACGTATATCTGTTTGATTTTTCATGATTACATTCTCCCAATCATTTAAAAATCAAAATATACACAAACTGGAAACTTGAGCCAGTAGCAAGATTGTTAAAATAAGTAAAAACCGCCTGAAAGTGTGGTTACTTTCAAGCGGTTAAGTAGGTTAAAGTTGCAATGGCTTTTGCATTAATCTTCTTCAAGCGTTTCTTGTGCCAGCAAACTATCTAATAATTTATCTTGTTCGCCCTTATCCATTGCTTCAATACGCAAAGTTTCGCGGTATTCAGCAGCTTCGGCAGCCAATGTAAATTGCGCTTGTATGCCTAATTTAGCCAATTTAGCTTTTAATTCTAATGGACTTACGCGGAAAAATTCTTTGCGATGGTTCACTTTATTGACACGCACATGGTTAAATTCACGATGCAATTGTTTTTCCAACGCAGGCGCATCTTCTGAATAAATAATTGCGTGGACATCAAACAAAAATGGTACAGACGCATCACCCAATTCGCGCACACGGTCTAGTGGTTCAAGTCGGCGCGTCATACCAATTTTCATCATATTTTCGCCAAATGAACCAACATTAGAAATCAGATAAACATGACCTGCGCGTGTTTGTTGCGCCATAGATAGGGCGCGTTGATTTTTTTCTTCTGCTTCTTTCAGTTTAATATTGAGTTCAGCAAGCTGCTGTTCATACTTGGCTTTTTGTTCTTCGCTGGCTTTTTCCATTGCCAAACGTGCTTTTTCCATTGCATTTTGCAGCATGGTTTCTTCTTTTTGAGCGTCTTTGATGGCACGTTCATATTCTTTGCGAGCGCGTTCATCTTCTCGCGCCTGTTCACGCAAAGCACGTTGCTGTTCACGCTCTTCAATACGAAGGGTGTGTAAAATACTTGCCCATTTCAATTCATCTTGCCGAATTTGATAATATTCTTTTTTAATTCGTGCGGCAAAATGCGCTTGACTCGCATGATATTCAGTCAGCGCGTAAATATCAGCTAATTCTTGTTTCAGTTTGCCATAATTTTCATGTTTAACTTTATTAATCAACTCTTCTGCTTTTGTATTAAAAAAATCCAATAATATTTTGGAAATAGAATTGGTATTATCAGTAGCTTGCCCTTGTTTAATCATTTCACGCATGGAAGAACGACAAGTTTTAAGTTTCTCTCCTGCACGATGAATGCTGTATTGTTCAGCAATTTCATCCATTAATTGTAAAGACGGAATTAAATATTGGTCGCCATAACCATCTAATTTACGCTGCATTACTAAACATGCTTCTTGTGTTGTATTTAATTGTAAATTAGCTTGTTGTAGCTCTTGTTGCGCTTTTGCACGAGCTTCTTTGATTTGTTGAATAACTTGATTACGCTCTTGTTGTAATTGTTGTTTTGCATCATGAATTTTTTGACCCAATTTGGTACGCTCTGCTTGTAGTGCATCTTGTTCAGCTTTCATTTTGCGACCAAATTGGCTGCGCTTTTGATTCAATTCAACTTGTGCGCTATCTATTTTTTCTAATTGTTCATCAATTTCAGCTTGTTGCTGTTTAAAGTTTTTATCAGCCTGCCAGTATGTTCCCAGCCAAAAAAAGCCGACCCATGTCAGCAAAAGTATTAATATTCCAAACATTTTATTTAAACCTTTGAATAAATCATTAAAATATCATAACAGAAACGCCCGAAAGTCGTAAACTTCGGGCGTTTGTTTTTTAATTGCAGTTTAAACTGGGTTTAAAACCCGTTTGGATTTGTGGTCTGTTAATTACGGAAATCTTTCACAATTTCCCCATCAATGCAGTAAGCGATATTCCAAGTTGGATGGAGACAAATCTTGTCTCCATTTTCAAGTTTAACTTTTAAATGAGCAGCGTGTGTACCAGTAACCACGCCAGTTTTACCCTGAAAAATGACATGAATACCTTTTCTTAAAAAAGGCAAATCATAGGTTTCTCTAATATAGTCCATTTTATAGTCCATTTTGTAAATTCCTTATAAATTAAATAGTTAATTGATAGTGCATTGTTTGCTATCACAAACGTTAAATCCACCGTTGTTTAACAACGTCTCAACGATTGCAATTACTGCTTTTAATCCCAATGCCTGCAAATCAGTTAAATCATCTAATTCAGGGGGTGATTCCAAATTAAGCAGCTTTCTGATGATTTCATCATCAATGCCATCAACCGAAATTCCAAAACCATATACGCCTTCTCTTGAAACCAATTTGATATTTACTTCTTGGATTTTCATCATGTTACCTTTCTTAATGCACCATTTTTTCAGGCAGCACCACATCTGCCATCCAATCTGTTACATAAACCACCACGCCTGCGCCATGCGTCTTACAAAATACCTTGTCGCCAATTTCAAAGGGATGTGATTTCATATTTACGCCTCCTGATTCAAATTCAACTTTTTAGCGACCAAAGCATCACGCTCTGCATCGTAATGCACATCAAAAACCTGCTTGCAATACAAGCAACTACCACCGCCCATATCATGTTTACCCATGCGATGAAATAAACTGGGTCGTGCAGTTAATTTTTTATTGCAATAAGGACATGAAATATCGTAGATTTCTTTCATCTTACACCTCGTAATCTTCAACACGTTCTGCATAAAATTCAGGAGTCGAATAAATAACTTCAATATCAAAAGTCATATTGACTGGCTTCTCTTCAGTTGATACGCGAGTGATGCAAATTTTGATTTCTTCAAAATAATCGCCTGAAATTTGATAAAATTCATGCTCTGCGATTTCTTGTGCGATTTCTTGCATTGAACATTCATAAAATTCGCCATCACTATCATCAATCAAATTGCAATACGGATGTTTTGGGATAAATTCTCTTTCATCATCATCGTCATCGCGCTTGTAATAGATGATTTGTTGATTTTCTTTCATTTCACACCTTCCATCGCTTCATCAATAGCTTCGCGATAATCGCTATCCGATTCAGCAATCACATTGTTGTTAATATCAACGCATTTAAATGCGCCGTATTTGTAGCGCAAACCATATGGGAACGCGCCACCCTTATTCATTAAAAAATCCAAACGCTTGGTGTCAGGATGAATCTGCTGATTACGCTCATTGATAAACTTATCCGCCTGTTCCAAATGCTCAATTTGTACATCAAAACATTCCAAATTCAGACCCCACGTCCATCTTTGAGCATAGCCCAGCCAATAAATATGTGGTTTTGACATACCTTTATTCCTTTGATTCATACTCACGCCCCCAATTCCTGATTAAACGGCTCAATCACAAAATACTCTTCGCCCGATTTAATCTTAATGCCCTTAAATTGATTATTTTCAAACAATTCAGGGTATTGCAAAATCAATTCACGGTTAATTTCGTACTTTTCGCGCACAAAGCGTTTCAAATTTGGGTCGGATTGCAAACGCTCAATCACATCATCTTTGCCCGAAA
>JBHARQ010000195.1:0-3555 GCA_041831015.1 Simonsiella sp.
ATAAATGAACATTTTTCTTTCCTTTAGCTAAACAAAAAAGGCAGTCTAAAAATATAGACTGCCTACATTATCTATAATGAAAACTATTGAATCATATAAGGATTAACACGCTCATACACGCTACTAAAATCAACATCACGCGCTACCATAATGTTAATTAGCGTACCATGATTGATATAGGCTGTTGGTGGAATATTGATGCTGTTTTTCAGGGCTTCGGTTGCCATGTCCTGCGCGGTTTCTGATGAATTTTCAAAGGTAATGCGGTCGCCACCGCTATTATTGGCGCGATTGCTGTAATAATCGCCCAAATCGCCAATCAAACTAATCATAACTGCACCACCAAAACGCTGCCAAAAATGGTATTTCATGCGCGCTCCCACACCTGCTGCGCCCAGTTGCCCTGCTGCTGGACTAGCTAATTGCACGGTTACGCCTTTGGGTGTAGTAACTTCGTTCCACAAAATACCGACACGCGCCTGACCTTGCAACATCGCTGATGTTTGTTCTCCAATGATTTTTGAGCCTTTCTCCAGCAATAAAACACGCCCATTTGCTGAATACACATCACGGGTAATTAGGCAACGTGTGAAACCTGCTCGGGTAGTGATGATTTGCGTATCCAGCGTACACAGAATATTTGTGCCTTTGGCAAGCAGAAAATCACGTTTACCCATTTTTTGTGCTTTCACAGATGGCGTTTGAGTGGGTTTAAGCTGGCTGGCAAGGGCATTTTCTTTGGAATTTTCGTCTTCATCAGCAGGCAAACCATTTTCCGATTGTGCTGCTGTTGCTACAAAAGGACTATTTTCCTGAAAATCGGCATCATTTAGACCACCTGAATGAGCGTTTTTTTCTGACCCTGATAGGACACCACCGCCCCCTGTATTTACCAACACCGAACCTAATAAGCGAATATCAGGTGGTGGTTCTTTGGGTGCAGGTTCAGGCGCGTGTTCAGCTTGAACAGTTTTGGTAGGTTCAGGCTGTATTTCGGGCTGGATTGGCGCAGGTTGATTAGGTTGGGGTTGGGTTTCTACGGTTTCAATCGGTGGTACTTCTTTGACTTCCGAAGCTGTTTGAACTTCGGAAGCCGCCACTACTTCCAAACTTTCCTGTTCCCGAATAGCTGATTTATCTTGATTAAAATCATGACTATGGTTATTTTTAACCATTTCTGTTTCAGGTTGTTTGGTAGTATTGATTTCTTCATCGCCACTTGTGAATACAATCGCACCAGCCACAATTAAACCTGTAGCAAACAGTAAACCCAAAAATAAACCCACTTTGCCCATATTGGATTTGCCTTGTGGATTGTCCAAATTGGGCAAGCCTTTTTCAATCGAGTTGTCGCCGATTTTTTCAGACAATGTGGGTTCTTGGATTTCAGGGGTTTGTGGGGTATTATCTGTGTCTTTCTTCTTAAAAAGTCCCATTTTAACAATCCTTTACTTAATCAAACGCACAGATTGATTGTCATCTGTACCTGTATGGTTGAACTTACCTTGCGGATTGAAACCGCGATTTTCAATCAACAAAACCGCGCGTCCGAGTCGCAAAATGATTTTTTCGTTCACTTCGTGAATAACGGTGGTGTCATGTTCAATGTGTGTATTGAGTAGCGTTTCCGAGCCGTCCACTTCCACACGGTAAATAGCTGGCATATCACGCCCATTGTTGAATTTCAGGTAGGTAAACCGTCCGTTATCCCACATGGACGTAGGCGCAAGTTTTTTATTTCCTTTCCCAAAATATAACTTATTAGACAACATGACATCATGCACCGCTCCTGTGTCGGTTAAAGTCTGCAAAGCACGGTCTTGTTTGGCACGCTGGGCTTCCTGTTTTTCACGAGCAATGGCTTTTTGTTGTGCAACCGTATCAGGATAATGAAAGCGCAGAATATAGGTAGGTGGATTATTGGCATCAGCTTGTTTCAAATCAAAAGCATAGGTACGCTTATTGGACACCACAATCATATTGGTAACATGGCTTTCATGTTTAGGTTTAAACACAATATTATTGCCACGCACACCTACCGACCACGCTTCCGATACCCCCATACCCAATGCGGTTGCTTCGCCTTGTAATTGCTCGTCAGCTTCCAACTGGACTAATGCGGCTTTACCCACTTGTGCATAAATGGGATAAACGCGCTCTTTGCTGTATGTTTCGGTACGAATACGGCTATCTGCCCAAACAGGTAAAGAAAAAGCCACCATTGCGGCGGCTAAACTGCTATTCATCAAAAAAGAATGTTGTTTCATTGAACGCTCTCCTTGTCCACGCGATAGCTGGTAACTTGGAAACCCAAAGGATTGATTAAACGGTCTTCGTCTTGCATACCTGCGTTTTTATACTCATAAGCAATCGTGGCAATATAGCGTTGTGGTGCAGGTTGTATATCGCTTTTATTCAACGGCACAACAATTTTGTCAAACCGAACTTGCGCCATATCTCCAACAAAAGCAATCGCATTCACTTTAACCACAACTTTTGCGGTATCGCGTAAAACTTTGTGTGGTGCATTAGGATTGTCTTTGTAGATTTGGCTAAATTGGGCTTGTTCTTGTGGCGCACTCAACAGATTGGTTGCATCAAAGGTATCTTGAACCGTCTGCCAATCGTAGCCTTCACGGTAGCGGACATATTGAGCAAGCCAAAACTTGTCCATTACTTCGCCATAGCTTTTTTCTTGCTTTTTCATCGTGGTAACAATGTCGGTTGCGCCTGTGTTGTTGTCCACACGAATAACAAAAGGCTGAACAGTTTTAAGCGGTGTTAAACCCAACACCGCGCCCACCGCCAAACCTGTCAAAATCATAGACCCCCCTGCCACATACCAAGCAATTTTCGCTACTTTTTTGGTACGCTCAATGTCGGATTGATGAAATTTCTTGGCTTCGTCCACCATTTTCAGAGCTTCACGATGGCTTTGAACTTGTGCTTGTGTTTTGTTTGTCATAGAAAAATCCTTTTAAAATCAGAATTCAAATTTAACTTGTTTATTTTCAACATCAATTTTTAGTTTGGCGTTGAATGCTTTGTTTGATTTGCCCACAAAACCTTTGATTTCGCTAGTTTGTCCTGTTTCCAGTAGGGCTTGAATTTGCTTGTCGGTTAAAGTTTTACCAGCAATGGTTTTCCACAGCTTGAAACCGCATTCGCATTCGTACAGCTTGCCTTTGTCGTTCAGGTTGCCTAAACAGCATGGACAAATTGCCGCTTTGCGTTCGGGAAAAACAAGCACGACTTTCAGGTTGCCTGAATCATCGCGTTTCAGGTGCAAACTTGCTGCGTATTTTGTGCTTTTTTCTTTGGAAACAAAATCTTGCAATACATCAGTTTTACCTGTTTCAACTAATTGGCGTAATTCATCGGTGGATAGGGCGCGACCGAATTGTTCTTTGTAGAGCTTGAAACCGCATTCACAATTCCATGTGAATTTTTGGCTTTTCAGGCTGCCTGAATCGCAATTCGGACATTTTCCCAATGCTTCTTCTTGATGAAAACTTGGTTGATGTGGCAACACTGTTGAGTCAAAATCGCGTACAA
>JBHARQ010000196.1:0-7246 GCA_041831015.1 Simonsiella sp.
CCGCCGCACCCACGCTGTCTTCGTAGTGATGGTGGGTGGTATTTTGGCGGTTTTGCGCTCTGTCGCCGCGCGGCGACTTACTTTTTAAAAAAGTAAGCCAAATAATATGAAATTAAACAACGTGGTAGGTCGGATTCTTGAATCCAACATTTCCGTCAAATCAAAGGATTGTGTCGAATACAAGTATCCGCCCTACCGTTCTTGCGAAGAACGCACCGTTCCGTGCCACCAGCCTAAAGCGTGGGTGCGGCGGCAAGACGCCGCGTTCTGGCGATGTTGGTAAAATGTAGTGGATTAGGCGAATATGTTTGCTTAAGTTTTGTTAAATTTCATCAAATTTAGTATAATTTATCCAACTTATGATGTTGCTGTATCGTGATTATTTTAAATTTTTTTTAATTAAAGGAACTTGATTACAATGTCCACCGTACACATTCCACCAGTTAGCGAAGAGATGAAGAAATTCATTCATGGTTTATTAACGCACATGGTGAAAAATAAAGGCTCGGATTTATTTATTACGGCAGGTTATCCGCCTGCCATGAAATTGGACGGTAAATTAACCAAAATTACCGATAAACCTTTAACCGCCGACCACACGCAACAAATCGCGCGTTCTATCATGGACGATAAGCAGGCGGAAGAGTTTTTTACCACCAATGAATGTAATTTTGCGATTAGTTTGGCTGGGGTGTCGCGTTTCCGTATCAATGCGATGGTGCAACGTGGCGCGACGGCTTTGGTGTGTCGTGTGATTACCAGTGATATTCCGAAATTTGATAATATGAATTTGCCACCGATTTTGAAACAGGTGGTGATGGAAAAACGTGGTTTGGTGATTTTTGTGGGCGGTACGGGTTCGGGTAAATCCACGTCTTTGGCGGCAATGATTGATTATCGTAATGCGAATAGTTATGGGCATATTATTACGATTGAAGACCCGATTGAGTTTGTGCATCCACATCAAAATTGTATTATTACGCAACGTGAGGTGGGTGTGGACACGGCTGACTGGTTTGCTGCGTTGAAAAATACGTTGCGTCAAGCACCTGATGTGATTTTGATTGGTGAGATTCGCGACCGTGAAACGATGGATTATGCGTTGGCATTTGCGGAAACGGGGCATTTGTGTATGGCAACGTTGCACGCGAATAACTCAAACCAAGCACTTGACCGTATTATTAACTTTTTCCCTGAAGAACGCCGTACGCAATTATTGAATGATTTGTCTTTGAATTTGAAAGGCTTTATTTCGCAACGTTTGGTGCCGAAAAAAGAGGGCAAAGGTCGTGTGGCGGCGGTGGAGGTGTTGCTCAATTCGCCATTGATTTCGGAATTGATTTTGCGTGGCGATATTCATGCGGTAAAAGAGATTATGGCAAAATCGCGTGATATTGGAATGCAGACGTTTGACCAATCTTTGTTTGATTTGTATGAAGATGATTTGATTAGTTATGATGAGGCGTTGAAAAATGCGGATTCGGTCAATGACTTGCGTCTGCAAATTCAGTTGAATAGTAAGAAGAATAAAACCGCAGGCACGGGCGGCGTGTTGGATAATTTGGCATTGACCGATTATGAAGAGCCTGAAGCGGAGTAATTAATATTGTTTATTTTACAGGCTGCCTGAAAGCATCACAATTTTCAGGCAGCCTGAATTTTAAAAATCAATGAAATATTAACTATATGAATTTAAAAAAACATTATTTGGCGGCGAGTTGTTGGTTGGCGTTGATTCCATTGACTTTATTGTGGGATTGGGTATTTGCGCCGTTGCATACGGGTAAGTGGTTGTTGTTGCTGAAATTGGTGCCGCTTTGTTTGCCGATTCGTGGGATTGTGTCGGGGCGGATTTATACTTATCAATATTGTTCTATGTTGATTTTATTGCCGTTTACGGAAGGGATTATGCGGTTGTGGGACGCGGCGGCGTATAGTGCGTGGTTTGCAGGTGTGCAGGTATTGTTGAGTGTGGCGTTTTTTATTTTGTGTTTGATTTATTTGAAGCAATTTAAAAAGCCTAAATCGGTGGCGTGATTCCGTTATAATGACGGTTTTTCGTTTCAGGCTGCCTGAACCCTATTTTACCCAAAGGAATCCCTATTATGACCGATATTCAAATTGAAAAACGCATGAATGTAGAAAGTTTCAATTTAGACCACACCAAAGTCAAAGCCCCCTATGTGCGTTTGGCGTGCGTAACCGATGGCGACCACGGCGACAAAATTTACAAATACGATTTGCGCGTGTGTCAGCCCAATCAAGACCATATGGAAATGCCCGCATTACACAGTTTAGAGCATTTGATGGCAGAATTATCGCGCAATCATTCAGATAAAGTGATTGACATCAGCCCAATGGGTTGCCAAACAGGCTTCTATGTCGCATTGCTGAATTTGCCTGAATACGATGACGCGTTGAATTTGATTGAAAAAACCTTGCGCGATGTGGTGGTGGCGACTGAAGTCCCAGCATGTAATGTCGTGCAATGCGGTTGGGCAGCGAGTCATAGCTTGGAAGGCGCACAAAAAATCGCACAATATCTACTGGATAAACGCGACGAGTGGACAACCGTCTTTGCCTAATTAACTTCATCAAACAAAGAGAATCATTTGTTATGAACACCATTCAAACCATCGGCATTATCGGCGCGATGGACAAAGAAATTGAATTACTCAAAAGCGCATTGCACAATATGCAAACCCACACGTTTGGGCAAATGACTGTTTACACAGGCGAATTAAGCGGCAAACGCGTTTGCTTGAGCTTAAGCGGCATTGGTAAAGTGAACGCGGCGATTGCCACTACCTTATTAATCCAACATTTTATGCCCGATGTGGTCATCAACACAGGCAGCGCGGGCGGCTTGGCAACAGGTTTGGCGGTGGGCGATGTCGTTATTGGCACCGAAACCGCGCATCACGATGTCAATGTGACCGCGTTTGGCTATGTACACGGACAAGTGCCACGTTTGCCAGCCCGTTTTGCCAGCGATACCGCCTTGATTGAATTAGCCCAATCGGCAGCAGCCGCGCAAAATCTGCCCGTGCGGACAGGACTCATTGTCAGCGGCGACCAATTTATCAGCGATGAAACCGTGCGCGACAACATCATCGCCCATTTCCCAGACGCGCAAGTGGTGGAAATGGAAGCTGCCGCCATCGCCCAAACCTGCGCCGTGTTGAACACCCCGTTTGTCATTGTTCGCGCGGTGTCGGATACGGCGGACGGCGCGGCGGCGGTGAGCTTTGAGACCTTCCTTGAAACGGCGGCGGTGAGTTCTGCCAATATGGTGCGCCATCTGATTCAGGCTGCCTGAAAAACAATGAGCGTGATTTGACTCAAGAACGCGGCGTCTTGCCGCCGCACCCACGCTTTAGGTTCGTGGCACGTCATCGTTTCGCGCTCCGTAGAGTTGGTTGTGATGCCGTCATTCCCGCGTAGGCGGGAATCCAAGTCAAATGAACACAAAATATTGATTAAAAATAGATTCCCGCCTACGCGGGAATGACGAAGTTTCTATTTTTTCTCCTACTGTTACAGTACACGACAAAATTTAAATCATGCCACATGGAGCGGCGACGGCTCGTCGCCAACGATTGAATTTTATGCAAATTAAATTGATGAATTATTTTAGAAATGGCGACGAGCCGTCGCCGCTCCATTTTTGTCGTGTACTGTATCCTACTGTAAAATACAAAGGAATCCCCATGAATAGCCAACCCGCACTCCAAACCGCATTAAACCACCGCTCCATTCGCAAATTCACCGACCAAGCCATCAGCGAAGACCTGTTTGCCCAACTCATGCAAGCAGGGCAAATGGCGTCCACTTCCAGCTATTTACAAAACGTTAGCGTTATCCGCGTTACCGACCGCGCCAAACGCGCCCAAATTCGCGCCATTTGTGCAGGGCAGGGCGGGGCAGGGCATCACTACGTAGAAAATTGCGCCGAATTTCTCGTGTTCTGCATTGACGCATCGCGCCACCAATATTTCGCGCCCGATGCCCAAATTGATTGGACAGAATGCTTGCTGGTGGGCGCGGTGGACGTTGCCTTATTTGCCCAAAACGTCTTGTTATGCGCTGAAAGCTGCGGTTTAGGTGGTGTCTATATCGGCAGCGTCCGCAACAACATGAACGAATTGGCAAGCATTTTGAAGACACCCAACGCGGTTGTGCCATTAATTGGCTTATGCTTGGGCTATCCTGCACAAGAGCCTGTACAACGCCCACGTTTACCAGCCAACGTTGTTATTTCTGAAAATGAATATCAACCAGCTAATCCCGATGATTTAGAAGCCTACAACGGAGTAGTGCAGCAATATTATCAAGAGCGCAGCAATTTAGATTTAGACTGGCGCAAACAAATTCAAAACAGTTTATGCACGGCGGTGCGTCCTGAAATCTTGCCATTTTTACAAGAGCGCGGTTTTGCCAAACGCTGATTGTACAATCCAAAAAGAGCCAACCATCAAATTTTGCCAAAATAGGGCGGTGATGGTTGGTTTTTTCGCGTCAATACTGACATAATTTAACATAATATAGATTATAGGAACTATGATAATGCTGATTTTAGGGCGTTTTCACACCATTTGACGCCATATTTTATTCAGGCAGCCACCCGTTTTTTGTGTTAAAATTCGCGCGTTTTTTGATACATCTTCACATAAGGCACTTCTCCATGACAGCTCAATTAATTGACGGTAAAAAAGTTTCCGAACAATGTTTAAACACAGTACGCGAGCGCATCGCTGAACGTATGAATCAAGGTTTACGCGTTCCTGGATTGGCGGTTATTTTGGTGGGCGATGACCCTGCCAGTGCCGTGTATGTGCGTAATAAAAATGTGGCATGTGGTAAGGTGGGCATCAAATCGTTTGCTTATGAATTACCTACGACCACATCTGAAGATGAATTATTGAATTTAATCAAAGAGTTAAATCAAAATCCTGAAGTAGATGGTATTTTGGTTCAATTACCGTTGCCTGACCATATTGACGTGCAAAAAGTGCTGGAAACGATTGACCCCAGCAAAGATGTGGACGGTTTCCATCCGTACAATGTGGGACGTTTGGTGGTACGCAAGCCATTGATGCGCCCTTGCACGCCCAAAGGTGTGATGACGTTGCTGAAAGCCTATGATATTGACCCGAAACGTAAAAAGGTAACGATTGTGGGTGCGTCTAATATTGTGGGTCGTCCGATGGCGTTGGAAATGATGTTGGCGGGTGGTACGCCAACGATTTGTCATCGTTTTACGCAAAATTTGGCAGATGAAGTGGCGGCTGCGGACATTGTGGTGGTGGCTGTTGGCAAACCAAATATGGTGAAAGGCGAATGGCTGAAAGATGGCGCGGTGGTGATTGATGTGGGCATTAATCGTTTGGAAGACGGTTCGTTGTGCGGTGATGTGGATTTTGCGTCTGCGGTAGAACGCGCTGCGTTTATTACGCCTGTTCCGGGGGGTGTGGGTCCGATGACGATTGCGAGTTTGTTGGAAAATACGTTGGAAGCGGCAGAATTGCGCGATAAGAACAATTAATCAGAAACTGTGATTTTTTTGTGGGGGCGGATAATCAAATCCGCCCTTTTAAATTGATCACTCACCATCACAACGGGCGCAGCGTGGGTGCGGCGGCGCAACGCCGCGTTCTGGCAAATATTCAGGCACCCTTTTTTTATTTAGTCCGTTCTTGACGGCTTTCGCGACTGCTGCCTGCGTGTTTTCGTAACAGGGTTTTTAATTGTTCTTCGCTGATGATTTTGTCATTGACGCAAAATGTTTCGTATAACACGCGGCGCACGGGGTCGGCTGCGTTGCGTTTGCCGCCCAGCACTTGCCATTTGCCGTTGCGGGCAATAATCCAGCGTTGGTTGGATAAATCGGCATAGGCAAAGGTTTTTTGTAACACGCCATCACTATTGAACAGACCTTCGGCGCACAACATGCCTTCTGCGGTTACGTTGTCATAACCACTGGCGGAACGGCTATTAAAGACATAGCGAATGCTTTTATCGGGTAAAATTTGTAAGCTATCCAATAAGATGCGTGGTTTCGCACGATGGGTTTCATTGACATAGATATCTAGCCAATCGCCTGCATTGGGATTGGGCACGTTGGGCAATTCGTTTTCGGTTTCTACAAATTCTTTTTCGGGTTCATCAGGCAGTAATGCCAATCCGAAATCACGCGGTTCAGCTTGTGAAAATGTGAAACTGCCACATAAAATCATTGCTAGTAATAATTTGTTTTTAAACATGATTTGACTTCCAAAATGGTTTCAGGCTGCCTGAAAAATCATCTCCAGACAGCCTGCTTTGATTATTTGCCTAATGCAGACAACACTTGTTGTTTGACGGTTTCAACGTTTTGCGTGCCATCTACTTTGATGTATTTAGGTGCATCATCGCCTGACATTTTGCCGTAAAAATCAATCAAAACAGCCGTTTGTTCATGATACACTTGCAAACGTTTTTGTACCGTTTCGGGTTTATCGTCATCGCGTTGAATCAAATCTTCGCCTGTTTCATCGTCTTTACCAGCCACTTTAGGCGGATTATTGGTAATGTGGTAAGTGCGACCCGATGCCAAATGCACACGGCGACCGCTCATGCGTTCCACAATCACGCTGTCTGGCACATCAATTTCTACCACCGCATCCAACGCTACACCTGCATCGCGCATTGCTTCGGCTTGAGCCAAGGTGCGTGGGAAACCATCAAATAAAAAACCATTCACACAATCGGGTTGAGCAATGCGTTCTTTGACCATGCCAATGATGATGTCATCGCGTACCAAACCGCCCTCGTCCATAATTTTTTTGGCTTCCAAGCCCAATGGCGTTTGCGCTTTAATGGCTGCACGGAGCATGTCGCCAGTAGAAATTTGTGGAATTTGAAAGGCTTGCGTAATGAATTGCGCTTGAGTGCCTTTGCCCGCACCTGGGGCACCGAGTAATAATGCTTTCATGGTTTGCTCTTTCTTTCTTTTGTAGTGAATTGTCATGAGTTTTCAGGCTGCCTGAAAAAGCTGGGCAGTCCCAAAAACCCATTTTCTAACGTTAAAAACGTGGCGTCTTGCCGCCACACCCACGCTTTAGGTGGGCAGACCTGCCAAGTTCTTATTTTGTCGTAGGGGCGGATTTCATATCCGCCCTTTGTGAAGCATTGTAGGTCGGGCATTGATGCCCGACATGATTCGATTTGCGGTGTTTTGTCGGGCATAAATGCCCGACCTACGATA
>JBHARQ010000197.1:0-7512 GCA_041831015.1 Simonsiella sp.
CCGCCAACAGCACCACCGCATTATCGGCTTTGCCTGTCAAATCGGTTGTGATGTCGCGCAATGCGCCCGCTTCGGCATCAATTTGCGCCACCACCAGTTTGGCTACGCCCAAATCCACCGCGTTATCCAACAATTTCGCGCCTGCGTGTACCGCTAATTCGGCTTTGGCTTTGGCTAATTCTTTTTCTAATGCTTTGGTTTGATTGGCGTTTGCTTGGATTTTTGCCAAAACATCTTTTTCGGTTTGCGCTTTCACTTCGCTGATGATGTTTTTCAACAAAGTTTCTTGATTTTGCACCAAATTCAACGCATTAAAGCCCGTTACCGCTTCCAAACGGCGAATACCTGCGGCAATACCGCCTTCGCTGATGATTTTGAACAAGCCAATATCGCCCGTACGCGCAACGTGTGTACCGCCACACAATTCGGTTGAGAAATCGCCCATTTTCAATACGCGCACTTCTTCGCCATATTTTTCGCCAAACAACATCATCGCGCCCGATTTTTGCGCGTCTTCCAACGACATAATCGCGGCATTCACAGGCACATTCGCCAAAATCGCGGCATTCACGCGGCGTTCCACTTCGGCAATTTCTTCGGCAGTAACGGCTTGCGGGTGCGAAATGTCAAAGCGCGTAGATTGCGCGGTAACCAGCGAACCTTTTTGTTCAACGTGTGCGCCCAACACATCACGCAAGGCGCGGTGCATCAAGTGGGTCGCGCTGTGGTTACGCATATTCGCATTGCGTAAGTCATTGTCAATGCTGGCGGTTACGCTGTCGCCAACTTTCAGGCTGCCTGAAACCAATACGCCAAATTGTCCCGACACCGCCGCTTTGATTTTTTGCGTGTCGCGCACTTCAAATTTATTTTCGCCTGCGGAAATATAGCCAACATCGCCTACTTGACCGCCACTTTCTGCGTAGAATGGGGTTTTGTCCAACACCACCGCGCCCACATCGCCCGCTTCCAAGCTTTGCACAGGCTCGTTGCCACGATACAAGGCGATGACTTTGGCTTGGGTTACGCGCTCGCTGTAACCTGTAAATTCGGTGTCTGCGCCGTCATACGCCAACTGGGTATCGGCTTTAAAGCTTTGCGCGGCACGGGCACGAGCGCGTTGTTCGTCCATGGCTTTGTTAAAGCCGTCTTCGTCCATTTCTACGCCACGTTCACGGCAGATGTCGGCAGTTAAATCGTATGGGAAACCGTAGGTGTCATACAATTTAAAGATAATTTCGCCGTCCAAGCGTTTCAGGCTGCCTGAAAGCGCGTTTTCTAACAATGACATACCCGTTTCCAAAGTTTGAGCAAAGCGCGTTTCTTCTGCTTTCAAAGCATCCATAATTTGCGCTTGTTTCTCAACCAATTCAGGATACGCATCGCCCATTTCTTTAACCAAATCAGGCACTAATTTATAGAAAAACGCTTGTTTTTGACCCAATTTATAACCATGACGCACCGCACGGCGAATAATACGGCGCAACACATAACCGCGCCCTTCGTTAGACGGCATCACGCCATCGGCAATCAGGAACGAACAAGCGCGAATGTGGTCGGCAATCACTTTCAAGCTCGGAATGTCCATGCTGAACGCCACGCCTGTTTCACGCGCCGCCGCTTTGAGCAAATTTTGAAACAAATCAATTTCATAGTTACTGTGAACGTGTTGCAACACCGCCGCCATGCGCTCCAAACCCATGCCCGTATCCACAGACGGTTTCGGCAATGGGTTCATATTACCCTGTTCATCGCGGTTGAATTGCATGAATACGTTGTTCCAAATTTCAATCCAACGGTCGCCATCTTCTTCCGCACTGCCTGGAATACCGCCCCAAATTTCTTCGCCGTGGTCGTAGAAAATTTCGGTGCAAGGCCCGCAAGGCCCTGTGTCGCCCATTTGCCAAAAGTTGTCGGACGCATAACGTGCGCCTTTGTTGTCGCCAATGCGAACAATGCGGTCGCTTGGAATGCCAATTTCTTTGTGCCAAATGTCGTAGGCTTCATCGTCTTCCGCGTACACGGTTACGAGCAATTTTTCTTTTGGCAAATTCAGCCATTCGGGCGAAGTCAAAAATTCCCAAGCGTAATGAATGGCTTGTTGTTTGAAATAATCGCCAAACGAGAAATTACCCAACATTTCAAAGAAAGTGTGGTGGCGTGCGGTGTAGCCTACGTTTTCCAAGTCGTTGTGTTTACCGCCAGCGCGAACGCATTTTTGCGCGGTGGTGGCGCGGTTGTAAGGGCGTTTGTCAAAGCCCAAAAACACGTCTTTAAATTGGTTCATGCCCGCATTGGTAAACAAGAGCGTTGGGTCATCGTGTGGCACAAGGCTAGACGAGCGGACAACTTGGTGTCCTTTGCTTTCAAAAAATTGCAAATATTTTTGGCGTAATTCAGAAGTTTTCATGGTTTGAGTTTTCTATCAAAAAGTTAAAAATAAAGGGGAAAATGTTCAACAATATAAAACATCGTCATTCCAGCGTAGGCGGGAATCTATTTACAAAATGTACAAAACTTATTTTTAAACAAAAGTTTGTATTTTTTAACTTGGATTCCCGCCTACGCGGGAATGACGGTGTCGTTTTATTTTTCAGGCGACATTGAATATTTGTCGCGTACCGAAAGGCTGCCTGAAATGTGAATTGTCCACTGACCATCACTACGGGCGCAGCGTGGGTGCGGCGGCAAGACGCCGCGTTCTGACCATTTCAGGCTGCCTGAAATGGATTTTAGGACTTAATTTTGTATTTTTTGAGTAATTTTTGGTAATTCGTTTCCGCGCTTTCTCGTAGCTCTTGGGCTTGGACAATTTTCATGGCAAGCATTTGGTTAATTTGATTGAGTTCATCGTTTTTTTGTTGTTCGGCTGCAAGGCTGGACTGTACTTGTAATTCAGCCGTTTCAGCAAATAGCTGCATGGAAATAATGCGTTGGTCGCGTACGGATGCGATTTCTTGGTCAGTAAGATTAAGTAATTTTAGGCGTTCGGCATCATAGCGAATGGCAGCAATTTCGGCGGTAATGAGTTCACGCGCTCGTTGCTGTGTGGGTGGTTTGCTGCGGTCTTGTTGGCTGGCAATGCGTTGTGCGGCTTCGCTTTTGAATTGTGTAATGAGGTCATGCAGAGCTTGGGCTTGTTGCTTGGGCGTGGCGTTGTCGGCAATTTGTGGCACAGACGCTGCAATGGCAGTAGGTGTGCTAACTGCGACAGGACTAGCCGTTGATACGGGGTCTGATGCGCTTAAAGCGTGGGCAACAGCCGACACAGCAGTTGGCGCGGTGGTGGGTTGTTCGGAGCAGGCTGCTAAAGCTACTGCGGTTGTGAAAATGAGAAATGAGGGTTTGAACATGGTCATGGTTGGATTCAATGGTTTTATTATCAAGATTTCAGGCTGCCTGAAATGCGTTGGGTTATGAAATTTTCTAGTGAAAAATAGGCTGTTATCTTACTGGAATTTGGATTTGCTGCCTATATTTTTAGATGAATTTGAAAGAATTTTTTATTTTTCAGGCTGCCTGAAAATGGATTTTCATTTATGATGATAAGGTGATTAATCAGATGAAAGTGTATTTTTATGATGTTACGTCCTACTTTATTGGCTTTGTCGTTATTGGCGATGTCTGCGTCTGCGTGGGCAGAAACGTTGAAAGCAACTTTAGATAATGGCTTGACCGTGATTGTGCGCGAAGACCATCGTGCGCCCGTAGTCATGTCCCAAATTTGGTACAAAATTGGCAGTATGGATGAAAAAGTTGGCAAAAGCGGTTTGAGTCATGCGCTGGAACACATGATGTTTAAAGGCACCAAAGCGGTGCCATCAGGCGAATTCACGCGCCGCATTTCCGCAATGGGCGGCAGCCTGAACGCCTATACCAGTGCCACCGAAACCGTTTACCACGAAAACATCGCCAAACAGCATTTGCCTGAAGTGTTAAAACTAGAAGCCGACCGCATGGTCAATCTCAACTTCAGCGACAAAGAATTTCAAAATGAAATCAAAGTGATTCGTGAAGAACGCCGCCAAACGGTAGAAGACAATCCCGCAGGCAATATGCACGAACAAATGCTGTCATTGGCATACGACAAACCGTCTAATCAAACGACCGTGATTGGACATATGGCTGATTTATTTAAATTAACACCCAATGATTTGCGTCAATGGTATCGCCAATGGTACGCGCCCAATAATGCTACCGTTGTGATTGTGGGCGATGTGAATGCCAAAGAAACCATTGATTTGGTTAAACAAACATTTGGACATATTCCAGCCAAAACCTTGCCCAAACGCCAAGATGCCAGCGAACCCCAAGCCCCACGCGCAGGTTCACACGTTATCATGGGCGGCAATACGCAACAACCGATGTTTATCCTAGCCTACCGCGTACCGCGTTTACAAAAATTAGACGATAAAATGCCGTATGCCTTAAATATGCTGTCCAATATTTTAGATGGCAATTCCGCATCGCGCTTTGACAAAAAATTCATTCGCGGCATGGAATTGGCTTTAGAATTATCCACTTATTACGCCATGTTAGACCGTCAAGAGCCGTTGTTTACCATTTCAGGTATGCCCAGCGAGCGCGGCAATTTAGAATTACTCCGCAAAGGCGTAGAAGCCGAAATCGCCCTCATTGCCCGCGATGGCGTAAGCGAAGAAGAATTGCAACGCGCCAAAACAATGGAAACCGCCGATGCCATCTACAGCCGCGATAGCATGGCAGAACAAGCAGGACTGATTGGCTCATTGGAATTAAACGGTTTCAGCCACGCTGACGAAGACGAAATACGCCGCCGCGTCAATGCCGTAACTGCGCAGGATGTCCAAGATGCCGCCAAATTCCTATTGGCACAACGCGACGTGTTTGTCCAACTTTACCCCAACGACCACCCCAAAGTAAAACAAGCCGTCCAAGCCTTGCAAAAACAAGAAGCACAACGCGCCAAAACCAAAAAACCGACACCAAAATCATCCAAAAATAAAAAATAGCTCAAATCGCCAGAACGTGGCGTCTTGCCGCCACACCCACGCTTTTAGGGGTGTGGCACGAAACCGTGAGCATTTCATAGTCAAGGTACAACGTGGGTGATGCTGTTGCCCACGTTTCTATTTCCCAGCCGTATTCATCAATCGCACCGCTTTCAAACAAGCATGATGACTAAAATACGCCACCAAGCCCACAAATTCCCCCGCCAAATCATACGCTCGTAATGGCGTCTGACCGTTCAGGCTGCCTGAAAAAGGCGCGGCTTGCCCAAAACGCAATTTTTTCACACACTCATCATCCAAATCCACACGCGGCAAATGACGCACCAACACATCACACGGCAACAACAGCCCATCACGTTCCACTTCCGATAAAGCAGACAACTTGTCCAACGTATGCGTTTGTTCAATCACAAAACCAGCCGTTTCCGTGCGGCGCAAAGCCGTTAAATGCGCGAACGTCCCCATCTGCTTGGCAATGTCTTCGCTCAATGTGCGAATATACGTCCCTTTGCTGCAACGCACATCAATTACCGCTTTTGGCGCAGAAAATTCAGAAATATCAATTTGATAAATGGTAATATCGCGGGGTTTACGTTCAATCACAATGCCTTTTCGGGCGTATTCATAAAGCGGTTTACCTTCATGTTTCAGCGCGGAAAACATCGGCGGCACTTGACGAATATTGCCTGTCAAAGCCGTACAAGCTGCCTGAAACTCATCACGCGAAATATCAGCGCGAGCGCGGTCAATCACTTCTCCTTCCGCATCGCCTGTAGTGGTGGCTTCGCCCAATTTCAATGTGGCGGTGTACGCCTTGTCTGCGTCCAACAAATATTGCGCAAATTTAGTCGCTTCGCCAAAACACACGGGTAATAAACCACTCGCCAAAGGGTCTAACACGCCCGTATGACCTGCTTTTTCAGCGCGATACAAACGCCGCGCTTGCTGCAAAGCCGTATTGCTGCTGATGCCAACAGGTTTATCCAATAATAAAACGCCTGAAATGGCGCGTTTTTGAGGTTTTACATTCATTTGAATTAACAGTATTAAGGGTAAATAATGATGACATTATTTACCCCTTTGATTAAATTAAAAATTATTTGTTTTTCCAACGTGCTTGGCATTCACGAATCACGGCTTTGGCTTCTTCCACGTCGCCCCAGTGTTCTACTTTGGTTGCGCCCACTTTTTTCAAATCTTTATAGTGGTTGAAATGGAATTCAATTTGCTTAATCAGTTGTGCAGGCAAATCTGCTAATGTTTTGATTTCATTACCAGCATCGCGGTCATCAGCAGGCACCACAACGACTTTGTCATCGACTTCGCCATCGTCCACAAATTTCATGATGCCAATGATACGCGCTTCCATGTAAATGCCTGTTGGCAAAGGATTACGGGTAATAATCAACGCATCCAATTCATCGCCATCTTCGTCCAATGTTTGGGGAATGAAACCGTAATTGGTTGGTTTAGCGAAAATTTGTGGTTCAATGCGGTCTAATTTCATCACGGCGTGTTTTCTGTCCCATTCAATTTTATGGGTGCTGCCTTCTGGGATTTCTACCACTACGTTGATGATGCCGTTGTCCACGTTGCCTGCGTCTAAAATTTGGTTAAAGTCTGCCATTTGATTTGTCTTTCGTAACAGATAGGGTTGGAAAAAATGGGATTATATGCGATTTTTGGATTTCAGGCTGCTTTTCGGTACTTAAATTAAATTAGCCTGAAATACCTACCAATACTAGGAGCTAATGACATTTCGTTTTGTACCTTGAATTTGGTCGTTTTTGCTGACAAAATCAAGGTGCAAAACGAAATGTCATCAGCCCCTAGCAAAAACATGATGAACATCCAATATCAGCCCTACCACTCCCAACCCCCAAAAGTGAGCCACCCATGATACAACTGAAACTCATCAAACCTATTTTTCAGGCAACCTGCATCATGATTTTATTGACTGGCTGCCTGAAAGCCAATGAGCCTGAACCCAAAATAGACCGTTCACTCACTTGTGTACCTGACAAACCCGTAGATTTAGGAAAAATTTATAGTGAATCTATGCAAAAAATGTTTCAAAATCAATTAAATCATATTTGGACGGCAGATGAACACGCCAACCGTAATGAACCTGATTGGGGCTTACATGACAATATTTATGATAAAAGCTGCAAAATCATCAGACCTTTTTGGGGCGAACCCACATTAGGCAGCAAAAGCTGTTTGCCTTGGAAAATCAAAACTTACGACACCATAGACAAAGTGGTGCAATGGCGCGAAACAGGCAAAATTTCGCATACATTTGAAGAATTAGTGGGCAAACATTGGCAAGGCGAAGCCTTTGACCCACGCGTAGAAAATCCATTTAAGCCAGAATGGCATAATCGAGATGCTGATTTCGCTGTGATGATGCGGTTAGGACATTGGACACGTTTTTATCCAAAAAACTGTTGTAAGATATTAACTTATCATCAAATGATGGACGAGATTACTAATCGCCGACATGAAAAAGAAAAAATCATTA
>JBHARQ010000198.1:0-2544 GCA_041831015.1 Simonsiella sp.
GCTTGTATGCGTAAATTGCTGACAATTTTAAATGCCATGATGCGTGATAATGCAGCTTATGCTTAATTTTAACGTTTTTTGTATTTTTGCCCGACGGGGTTAAAAATACAGTTGCTACCACTTACCATCACGACGAGCGCAGCGTGGGTGCGGCGGCAAGACGCCGCGTTCCCGATAAATATTCAGGCTGCCTTTGGGTACACAACAAAATTTAACACCACATGGAGCGGCGACGGCTCGTCGCCAAATGTTTAAATTTCATTAAAATTAAATTTATGGCTTATTTTAGAAATGGCGACGAGCCGTCGCCGCTCCATGTTTTGTCGTGTACTGTCAGACTACCTGAAATTCCCTTACAAATCATTCACATTCATACCGCCCAAAGCGCGTTGAATGTTTCTATCCATTCTTCGTGCGGCAAATTCGTCTGTGGCGTGTGATAACTCGTGTACCAATGCGCGAATTTGTTCTGCCGTGTGCGCGGCTAAACTGGCATTCAGTCGTTCAATTAAATCATTGATTTTGTTTAACTCATCTTCGCTCAACAAATCGCTGTCCAAAGTTAAAGCAGCCTGAATGGCGGCAATCAAACCTTCGGCTTCCACTTTCGCTTCAGCACGAGCGCGAGCGGCGGCGTCATCTTTTGCATTGCTCATGCTGTCGCGCAACATTTGCGTAATCGTTTCATCGTCCAAACCATAAGACGGCTTAACTTCAATTTGCGCTTGCACGCCCGTCGTTTGCTCACGCGCCGACACCGACAGCAAACCGTCCGCATCTACTTGAAATGTAACCCGAATTCGCGCTGCACCTGCCACCATCGGTGGAATACCACGCAACGTAAATTTCGCCAAACTGCGACAATCCGCCACCAATTCACGTTCGCCTTGCACCACATGAATGGTCATCGCGGTTTGCCCGTCTTTAAACGTAGTGAATTCTTGCGCTCGTGCGGTCGGCAAAGTGCTGTTTCGCGGAATGATTTTTTCCGCTAAACCGCCATAAGTCTCTAATCCCAAAGACAAAGGCGTAACATCCAACAACAGCCATTCGCCATCATTTTTATTGCCAGCCAACACATTCGCTTGTATGGCTGCACCCAACGCCACCACTTGGTCGGGGTTTAAATTATTCAATGGCGTTTGCCCGAAAAACGCGCCAACAGCTTGTTGGACGTGCAACATTCGTGTTGCGCCACCCACCATAATCACGCCTTTGATATCGGATTTGTTTACGCCAGCGTCTTTCAGGGCTTGTTTTACTGGCTCAATGGTTTTGGCAACCAAATGTTGAGTTAAAGCGTGAAATTCGGTGCGTGTAATCAAGGTGTTAATTTGTTTGCCATCACTTAATTCGGCAACAAGGCGCGTTTCAGGCTGTCTGCTCAATTCTTCTTTCGCAGCGCGTACCAAACCGAACAATAATTGCACATCGCCATCATTCGTCAAAGAAAGTTGATTACTTTCAACAATATGACAGAACAAACGGTGGTCAAAATCATCGCCACCCAAAGCCGAATTGCCGCCAGTCGCTTTCACTTCAAACAAACCTTTGGACAACTGCAACACCGACACATCAAACGTGCCACCGCCCAAATCGTACACCACAAACGTGCCTTCTGCCGCGTTGTCCAAACCGTAGGCAATCGCTGCCGCAGTTGGTTCATTCAACAGGCGCAATACGTTCAGCCCTGCTAAACGTGCCGCGTCTTTCGTGGCTTGGCGTTGCGCGTCATCAAAATACGCAGGCACGGTAATCACCGCGCCCACCAATTCGCCACCAAGCGATTGTTCCGCGCGTTCACGCAACACGCGCAAAATATCAGCCGACACATCAATCGGTGTTTTCACGCCATTTTTTGTTTGTAATTCAATGATTTTTTCAGACGCGCCAAAACGATACGGCAAATGCGATACGTCAATTTCATCTAATTTGCGCCCAATCAAACGCTTGACAGATGAAATCGTGTTTTTAGGGTCAAGTTTTTGTTCGGTAAATGCTTTTTTGCCCACTTCCACGACATCATCGCCCAAATAACGCACCACCGATGGCAACGACACCGCGCCCGTTTCGTCCGCTAAACAGCTTGCCGAACCGCTTTTCACGGTCGCCACCAAGCTGTTGGTTGTACCTAAATCAATGCCTACCGCCAAACGGTGTTGATGGGGTGCTGCCGACATATTCGGCTCGGCAATTTGCAAAAGTGCCATGATGTGTGATTCCTTATAATGATTTTATGGTGGCATATTTTACCATTGTTGAGTGAGTTTGTCGGGTTTCAGGCTGCCTGAAAAATAAATTTTTGAACGTCAGAGACGCGGCGTCTTGCCGCCGCACCCACGCTTTTAGGTTGGTGGCACGTCTGGGGTTCGCGCTCCATGGAACGGTCGGGCGGATACTGATATCCGACACAATCTGTTGATTTTCATAAAAATGTCAGATTCAAGCATCCGCCCGACCGTGCTACGAAGAACACACCATTCCGCGCCACGCACCTAAAAGCGTGGGTGCGGCGGCAAGACGCCGCGTTCTGGCAAATATTCA
>JBHARQ010000199.1:0-8390 GCA_041831015.1 Simonsiella sp.
ACAGTGTCTTGGCACTCAGGGTGGGTTCAATTTCCTACTCAACTGGATAGGTGAATAATACGTTGTTATCCACACAAGTGGGAAGATACAAGGGTGGGTGCTTGCACCCACCGTATCAATTTATTCCCATTTGGTCAATGGTGGGTGCAAGCACCCACCCTACGAAGAACACACCGTTCCGCGCCACGCACCTAAAAGCGTGGGTGCGGCGGCAAGACGCCGCGTTTCTGTTGAAAAATGAAAATGTGTTTTTCAGGCAGCCTGAAATTTAATGATTTGAATTTAAATAAAATTATACAATTTAAAAAATTTATTAAAAATGTAATGCACTGAAATCGGCTGAAACGCCCGATTTTTGCTATGAAACCGCCGAATAATCAGCTATGATTCGGCGTTTTTTTATTTTACCGATTGTTGATGATGAAAACGCGCCGCCCGTTTATGAGTCCTGCCAAAATGGCAATGATGTTGGCAATGTTGTCGATGCTGATTCCATTTTCGATTAACTCATATTTGCCCACCATGCCTGATATTGCGAAATCGCTGCATACTGATATGAATATCATTACGCGCAGCATCAGTAGTTTTGGCTTGGGATTGGCGATTGGGCAGTTGTTGGGCGGTACTTGGTCGGATATTAGCGGACGGCGGTCGGTGATTTTGATGGGGCTGGCAATTTATATTGTGTGTACGGGGGCATTGGTTTTTGTGCAGTCGGCGGATTGGTTTGTGGGGTTACGTTTTGCACAGGCGATGGGCTTGGGTTTGGCGGTGGTGGTGGTTGGGGCGTTGGTACGTGATTATTATCAAGATGGGGAATTGGCGCAGATGTATGCGCGAATTTCAATTTTGGTGATGGGTGCGCCGATGTTAGCCCCGTTGTTTGGGACATGGCTTAATTGGTTGGCGGGCTGGCGGATGATTGTGGTGTTTTTTCTGTTGTATGCGCTGTTATTGTTTGAATGTTTTTATTTTCTAGTTCCCAAGCGTAAGATGGCTAAAAAAGGGATGTTTCAGCGTTTTAAGCAGATTATTGTGGGTTATTTTCGTGTGTTTTTTAATAAATCGGCGTTGGGTTTGCTGTTTATTCAGGCTGCTTCGTTTTCATCGATTTTGGTGTTTCTCACCGAGTCGCCGTATGTGTATATGAAAATTTATCAATTAACGCCGATGCATTATTCTCTATTATTGGGCGCGAATGTTTTGTCTATGGCGATTTTCAATCGCATGACTGCTTATTTATTGGAACAAGGTCATGCGCCACAACAAGTTTTGGCAATTGGAATTTTGACGCAATTATTAGCCAATGCCAGCTTATTGATGATTTTAGCGTTTAATCCTGAACCTGAATTGTGGGCTTTGGCATTGGGTGTGGTGTTATCGGTTGGGACGCATAGTTTGATTAGTGCGAATGCACAAACCATTTTTATTCAACATTTTAATCAAGAAATTGGTAGTGCCAACGCTGTGTTTTCATTTGGACAATCCATTATTTCAGCCGCTGTGGCGTGGGCGGTTACGGTTTGGCATGATGGCTCGATTCTTTTAATGGTTGGGATGATGTTGGGTTCAACCATGTTGGGGATTATTCTGATGATGATTTGTTCATATCAAACTATTTTTAGGGTAGAATCTAGGGGCTAATGACAATTCGTTTTGTACCTTGATTTTGACATCACAAAATAGCATACGAAACACATTGTCATTAATGAGCCTTAAACTTCAGGCTGCCTGAAACAGATTTTAAACCATTTCTTTGAAATATCTGGAGTTTTCATGATGAAGCGAACCATCTTATTTCTCACCACTTCCCTACTTCTTGCTGCTTGCAATGAGCACAAGCAAACGGCTCAAACTGCCTCTGCTGTCGCAACTGCCACGGCTGCCAATACCACCGCTGTGAATCCCAACCACAATCCAGCTTGGAAAACTTATACAGTGGGTTCCCAACTGACTTACCCACCCTTTCATTATCAAGGTGAAAAAGGTGAACCACTTGGTTTTGAAATGGAGCTGTTACAAGCCGTTGCTCAAGCAGGTGAATTTAATATTACCGTTCAACATGCGCCACGCACTTCATTAGAGCTGACTTTAGACGATGGCAGCATTCAAATTTGGGCTTCTACCGTGTCCATTTCACCTGAACGTTTGGCAAAAATGGATTTCAGCCAGCCTTTCATGCAAGTTGACCGCGAAGTCATTTATATTCAAGACAACGATGCCAATAAAAATATTACCCAATTAGAACATCTGAAAGGTAAAAAATTGGCAGTCAATAGTTTCAGCAAAACCGCTAAAGACACCGCCACCAAATTAACAGGTTCAGCTAATGATGTGGTGGTAACCAAATCCTATCACTTATCTATGAAAGAACTGTTTTCAGGCAATGTAGATGCCGTGTTAGACAACGGTTTGGTATTAGCAAACTATTTGAAAAATAATGCCGATGCACCCAAAACACGCAGCATTTTGGTGGCTGAAGAACAAAAAGATTTCGCCTTTGCTGTGAAAAAAGGCAATACAGAAGTTTTAGATAAATTGAACAAAGGCTTGGAAAAAGTAAAAGCCGATGGCACTTATCAAAAATTAGTTGAAAAATGGTTTGGTGACCAAAAAATCTAATTGAAATCATTGAGGGGCTGATGACACCACTTGGTTGTTACCAGCCCCTCAATGATTGTCCATCAGACTGATGTCTGTTATTTAACGGGAACGCGCGTCTTGCCGCGCACCACGCTTTTGGGTGTGTGGCACGGACAGGTGCGTTCTCCGTAGTTTAGGTTGGGCGTATTCGCGAACCCAACATTTTCTTGTAAAATCAAAAAAAAGGGTGGGTGTTTACACCCACCATTAACCAAATTTGAAATTGATGTGGTGGATGTAAGCCCCTAGGGGCTAATCAATAATAAAACGCACATTGAATAATGTTTCAATGTGCGTTTTATTGTGTCAATAAGATTTCAGGCAGCCTGAAAACATCTGTGCTTAATGTTCCTGCACCGCGTGATTGACTGGTTCAACCACAAAATACAAACGCGCATGGTCATAAATCCAATTGAAAACATAGGTATAAACCATTACCGCAAAAGTAATCCCCAAATCCATCATCAATGCAGCCCAAACCGACACATTGAGCATATAAGCAATAATGGGCGTAGTCAGTAAAACCAAACCGCCTTCAAAGAAAAGGGTATGTACCATGCGCGTCTTCATGCTGCGTTGTTCGCGTTTGCCTGTGAAAACACGGTCAAATAGATAGTTAAATAACATATTCCATAACATACTCACGGTAATAATCACCAACATGGTTGTTGAAACCGCGCTCATAGAATAATTTGTAAACAAAAATAATACCAATCCTGCAAAAATCACCGAAGTAATTTCATATAAAACCGCATGAATCATGCGTTCGTAATAACTCATAAAATAACGTTGTTGTTGAAAAAGAGCTAAAATAATAACACATTTATCTAATAAATTCAAAATATTTTTTAAAATCAAATTATTATGCTTAATTTAATGTATAGGTTAAATACTTTAATTAAATAATTTATTGATTTTTATAAAAATATTAGATTTAAAAATCCGACTTACCACACCTCATCACAACGGGCGCAGCGTGGGTGCGGCGGCAAGACGCCGCGTTCCTGACACCCTACTGAATATTATGAGATTTGATTTTGCCAAATAGAAAATCCACCAAACTCCGCACCGCTGCCACATTGCCACGATTGCGGTAATACACCAAATACACAGGCAATTTTTCCACTTCCCATTCAGGCAGCAAGCGTATCCATTCGGGGCGAACCATATTCGGAAAACACGGCAACAAGGCAATGCCCACGCCGTCCGATACCATTTGCCCAATCAAATTAAAATCGTTGCTCAACAAACGTTGTGCGCCTTCCACCGAAACATGATGATTTTTATACACAAATTGCCATGACAAATGCGTTCGACGCAACAGCATGTGTCCGTACAATTCATGGGGCGATTTCGGTTGCCCTTTGTACGCCAAATAGTCGGGGCTGGCAAATAAGCCCAATTCAATTTCGGTTAATTTCCGCGCCACCACATTGTCATTTTCAGGCAGCCCGAAACACAGGGCAATGTCTGTACCGTCTTGAATTAAATTGATTTTTCGGTTATCAATTTGAACATCTAGTGAAACTTCAGGATAACTATGCAAATATTCGCCCAAATGACCCATTAAAAAACCGCGTCCAATTTCGGTGGAAACCACGATTTTCAACACACCGCTTGGCGTGTGCAAATTACCTGCAATGTCTTCTACGGCTTGTTGTGCGGCACTCAACATCACTTGGGCGTGTTGATAAAAGCGTTCGCCCACATCGTTGAGTGCCACGCCGCGTTTGCTTCTGTCCATCAGGCAAGTGCCTAAATGTCCTTCCAGTCGGCTTAATCGGCGACTCAAACGCGATTTGGGAATGCCTGTTAAATCAGCCGCTTTGCTCAAATTCCCTGCTTGTACCACCGAAACAAATAGGCGAATGTCGTTTAAATCTACGTTTTCCATAAGTGATTTGTGTCCTATAGTCATTCATAATTAAAACAGTACAGCGTTGCCAGCTCCCTTATGTACTATTCGTACACGGCGGTCGCTGTCGCCTTGTCCTATTTCAATTCTGAACGACTATAATTTTGCAACTTATTATTTGAATAAGCTGACTTGTTGCCAAAAAAGACGTGATTATAATACGCCCCGTCTCAACAAGACCAACTTGTTTATTTTTTGATGAAAAAACAGCCTGAAAACCAATTATCTTGTTTTCAGGCTGCCTTTTTACATTTAAATCATTAAATTAACGCATTTCAAAACATTCCTGATGAAAACGCGCTTGGGGTAAACCCTGTTTTTGCAAATCCGCTTGCAATGCTTTTCCAAATGCTTGCACACCGCAATACCACACGCTTGCTTGTTGCCAATCCGATGCCATTGTCATGACTTTTTGCGTGTCCAAATGCCCTTGCGTTGCCGAATGCCACAAATGTAAACGCACATTGGCTTGTTGCGCTTGCTGTTGCAGTTGCGCCAGCAAAGACGGATTGTCTTCGCGGTAGCTGTAAATAAAATCAATGGATTGATTGTGTTTCGATTGATTTGCCAAAGCTTGCAACTGCGCCATAAAAGGCGTTACCCCAATCCCTGTTGCCACCCAAATTTGACGCGCTGGTGTGTCTTGGAATGTGAAATGTCCATACGCGCCTTCCACTTCCACCGCATCGCCCACTTGAATGTGTTGGCGCAATGTATGTGTATAATCGCCCAAATCTTTTACGCACACACGCAAAGTTTGCGTGTCTGCTTGCCAAGCCGATGCCAAAGTAAACGGATGCGCTTTTTCCTTATCTTTCAAAAAGCGCACAAACACAAATTGTCCTGCTTGATGACCTTGCCATTGCGGAATATGTAATTGCATATCCAAGCTATTATCCGTTTCCGAAAACTGCATGGATTGCACCGTACCGCGAAAACGGCGATGTTTACCTGCTTGTTTGGTAATCAATAAAACCGCGCTGATGGTACCCATTGCCAATAAAATTGCCATTAACCAGCCAATCGGTTGCGTCCAATAGCTGAATTTGATTAACACCACCGCATGAAACACCAATGCCAAATACGCATACGACAACCAATCATGAAATTTCACAAACCAACGATATGGAATAAGCTTAATCAACGCCACCACCATCAGCACCAACGCCACATAAAACGCCCATTCACCGACACTTTCAGCCGTATGGCGCATACCGCCCAACCATTGTTCCAAGCTAAAATCTGCGTTGGCAACAGGTGGCTGTCCGCCTCCTTTGCGTTCAGGGCGCACCAGCCAACCCCAGCCAACCATCCATTTCGTGCCTTTGGTAAAAATAAAATGTGTTATGGTGGCGGTTAAAGCCGTAATCCCGAGCCATTTGTGCAAACGGTAACCTTTGTCCAAGCCATTGGTAAAACGTTCCAGCCAGCGCGGACGAACCGCAATGACCATACACAAACTCATCGCACCCATTGCCACCAAGCCACTATATTGGTTCATCACCTTACGGAACGCAAAATAATTAAATGGCTGTGGCAATAAATTATCGGCAAACAGCCATAATGCGCTGATGCCGATTAAAAAGCAGATTAAAATAATTTTAATGTTTTTCATGATTGTGTTCTGATGATAGAAATGATAAAAAACGGAATTATATAGCATTCATCATCATGGCGATACCGCCCAACAGGCAAAAGAAATCTGGTTTTGGGTAATATTATTACAAATTAAATTAAAATGCGTAATCAATGACTGAATAATTTAAGGAAAATATCATGTTTAACAAAAGCTTATTAATTTTATTGTCTAGCGTAACCTTGTTGTCGGCTTGCGCCCAACAGCCCAGCCAACCCACACCAGCGCAACAAGTGAGCGCGTCCACGCCTAGCAAAGCCGTAGGTTTGTGGATTGACGTCCGCACGCCCGAAGAATACGCGCAAGGGCATTTGCAAGACGCGGTCAATATTCCCGTAGAACAAATTACCAGCAAAATCAGCGAAGTAACCACCGACAAAAACGCGCCTATTCACGTCTATTGTCGTAGCGGTCGCCGTTCGGAAATCGCTTTGCAAGAATTGCGTAAATTGGGTTACACGCAAGTAACCAATCAAGGCGGTTATCAAGATTTAATCCAAAAGGGTTTGAAATAATTATTTTTAACCCATTATTTTAAATAAGGAAAACCTAAAATGACTAAAATCGCTTTAATCATCGGCAGTTTAAGCCAACAATCCATTAACCGCGTGATTGCGGAACACATCGCCAGCCAAGCCCCTGCTGGTGTGCAACTGGAAGAAGTGCAAATTGGCGATTTGCCGTTGTACACGCAAGACCTTGATGCGCAAAGTATTCCGCAATACGACCGTGTTCGCGCACAGTTGCAATCGGCTGATGCGGTGTTGATTGTCAGCCCCGAACACAACCGCGCCATGCCTGCTGCCGTGAAAAACATCATTGACATCGGCTCGCGCCCATTCGGTCAAAGCGTGTGGAACGGCAAAAAAGTAGCGGTAGCGACTGCGTCTCCAAGCAACTATGGCGGTATCAATGCAGGTTTGCAAATTCGCCAAAGTTTGCAAGCCTTGGGGGCGGATGTGTTGATTGCGCCCGAAGTGTTTTTGAGCCGCGCCAATGCCGCGTTGGACAATGGCAAAGTCGCAGATGAGCGCACCGCGCAATTTTTAAATAAATTTGCCAGCGCGTTTTATGCATGGGTGCAATCATCAAAATAATTTCAAATGAAAAATTCAGGCTGCCTGAATGCAATCCAAACACATTCAGGCAGCCTGAAACCATCAATCCTCAATCCGATACTGAATCGTTACCACCAAACGCACCCGTTTATCCACCGTGCTGGTGTCGTAGCCGCCGCCATAGCTGCTGTCGCTGTCTTCACTAGACGGACTTGCCGACTGAATATCAAACGAACCTTGCGACGCCGATTGCATCGCACCCACTTTCATTTTACCTGTTTTAGCGAATTCTTCCGCACGAACAAACGCATCTTGCGTGGCTTTAGAAATCAACGTCCGCTTAATCGTTTCCAAATCTTCCAAATAATAGCGCGGCGAACCAAACGTAATCGTATCGTTTTGCGCCCGAAGTTGCAAAATTGCCGATTGCGCCTTTTTCAACTTTGCCAAATCCTTGGTGGAAACCGAAAAACTACGTTCCGCATCATAACCATTTTCACGCGATTGACGCTCGCCGCGTTCATCGGTGTAATATTCCGTGTGCGATGAAACGTCCATTTCTTCCGTTTTTAACTCATCCACACTAAAACCCTGTTCTTCCAAAAACTTGCGTAAAACCGCATATTGCTTTCGGTTATGTTCCATGGCGGCGGCATAATCTGCGCCCCAAGCGTTCACGCCCACGCGCCACGTTCCCAAGCTGGCTTGATATTCCGCTTCCGCCAAACCTTTGACCGTAATCACGCCTGAATCGCGCAATTTACCAAATTGACTGCCCAACGCCCACGCACCGCCCATCAAACCCAACGCCAACACCAGCGCAGCCACCACAGTTGAAGAAGATGAATTGCTCATAAATCATTTCCTTTTCATGAAAAAAAATTCAAACAAAACAACTTACAAAACCCATTTTACACTTTCAGGCAGCCTGAATAAAGTGTGCTGATATTTTGACAGGAACGCGCGTCTTGCCGCGCACCACGCTTTTGGGTGGGTGGCGCGGAACGGGGCGTTCTCCGTAGAACGGTAGCAACTGTATTTTTAACCCCGTCGGGCAAAAATACAAAAAACGTTAAAATTAAGCATAAGCTGCATTATCACGCATCATGGCATTTAAAATTGTCAGCAATTTACGCAT